>NZ_JBHZDA010000082.1:19388-32414 GCF_042755665.1 Streptomyces sp. NPDC059142 | reverse complement strand
GCGCGGTGCGCGCGGGGGGGGCCGGGGCCTGTTAGGCGAGGAGCGGGGGGGCGGGGCACGGTCGACCGTCGGCGCCGGTCCGAAGCGCCCCGGAGGCGAACCGGCGCCAAAAAAGAGGGAGGACTGGGCAACTTGGTTACTGGTAAGTAGCATGGGGTGAGAGCGCGCCACTGGCGTGCTCCCGCAGTGCACCCCGCACCCTGGAGGAGAGCCATCGTGCCTCGTACCGTCAGGGATGTCGTCTTCGTCGACGGCGTCCGCACCCCGTTCGGCAAGGCGGGCCCGAAGGGCATGTACCACGAGACCCGGGCCGATGATCTCGTCGTCAAGGCGATCCGGGAGCTGCTGCGCCGCAACCCGGATCTCGACCCCGCCCAGATCGACGAGGTGGCCGTCGCCGCGACCACGCAGATCGGTGACCAGGGCCTCACGCTCGGCCGTACCGCGGGGATCCTCGCGGGGCTGCCCCAGTCCGTGCCCGGGTACTCGATCGACCGGATGTGCGCGGGCGCGCTGACGGCCGTGACCTCCACCGCCGGCTCCATCGCCTTCGGCGCCTACGACGTCGTCGTGGCGGGGGGTGTCGAGCACATGGGGCGGCATCCGATGGGTGAGGCCGTCGACCCCAACCCGCGGTTCGTCTCGGAGAAGCTCGTCGACGACTCCGCGCTCTTCATGGGCATGACGGCGGAGAACCTGCACGACCGCTTCCCGCACCTCACCAAGGCGCGGGCCGACGAGTACGCGGTGCGCTCGCAGGAGAAGGCCGCCAAGGCGTACGCCAACGGCTCGATCCAGCAGGACCTGGTGCCGATCTCGATCCGCCGTACCGACCCGGCGACCGGGGAGACCGGCTGGGGGCTGGCCACCGCCGACGAGCCGATGCGGCCGGGTACGACGCTGGAGATGCTCGCCGGGCTGAAGACCCCGTTCCGGCCGCACGGCCGGGTCACGGCGGGCAACGCGGCGGGGCTGAACGACGGCGCCACCGCCTCGCTGATCGCCGCCGAGGACTTCGCGCGGGAGCAGGGGCTGCCGGTCAGGATGCGGCTCGTGTCGTACGCCTTCGCGGGTGTCGAGCCCGAGGTGATGGGGTACGGCCCGATCCCGGCGACCGAGAAGGCCCTCGCCAAGGCGGGGCTCTCGATCGCGGACATCGGTCTCTTCGAGATCAACGAGGCGTTCGCCGTGCAGGTGCTGGCGTTCCTCGACCACTACGGCGTCGCGGACGACGACGAGCGCGTCAACCAGTACGGCGGCGCGATCGCCTTCGGCCACCCGCTGGCCTCCTCCGGGGTACGGCTGATGACCCAGCTCGCCCGGCAGTTCGAGGCGCAGCCGCAGGTCCGTTACGGCCTGACCACGATGTGCGTCGGCTTCGGCATGGGCGCGTCGGTCATCTGGGAGAACCCGCACTTCGACGGAGGCACCAAGTGAGCACCGCTGAACTCCTGAAGGGCGCGGCCGAGCTGTTCCCCGGCGAGGTCGTCACCCAGGCGCACGTACGCCACTTCGAACTCCCGGCGGGCGCCGGGCGGTTCGCGCTGATCACGCTGGACAACGGCCTCGACCACACGAAGCCGACGACGTTCGGCCCTCAGTCGCTGGCGAACCTGGACGCCGCGCTCGACCAGGTCCACGCGGAGGCGTCCGACGGGTCGATCGTCGGGGTCGGGATCACCGGCAAGCCGTTCATCTTCGCGGTCGGCGCCGACCTCAAGGGCGTGGAGCTGCTGAAGCGCCACGAGGACGCGCTCGCGATCGGCCGGGGCGGCCACGAGGTCTTCAAGCGGATCGCCACGCTGCCCGTCCCGACCTTCGCGTACTACAACGGCGCGGCGATGGGCGGTGGCGTCGAGGTCGGGCTGCACTGCACGTACCGTACGGTCTCCGCCGCGCTGCCCGCGTTCTCGCTGCCCGAGGTCTTCCTCGGCCTGGTGCCCGGCTGGGGCGGCTGTACGCTGCTGCCGAACCTGATCGGCGCCGAGCGCGCGGTCACGGTCGTCATCGAGAACTCCCTCAACCAGAACAAGCAGCTCAAGGGCGGTCAGGTCTACGACCTGGGCATCGCGGACGCGCTGTTCGACGGCGCGGACTTCCTGGAGCAGTCGCTGGTGTGGACGGCGTCGGTGCTCAAGGGCGAGGTGACGGTCGTACGCCCCGAGGTGGACCGGGGCGAGGCGTGGGACGCGGCCGTGGCGCGCGGGCGCTCCGTCGCGGACTCCAAGGTGCACGGCGCGGCCCCGGCCGCGTACCGGGCGCTGGACATCATCGCGGCGGCGAAGGACGGTGACCTCCAGGCCGGCTTCGACGCCGAGGACCGGGCCCTCGCGGACCTGATCATGGGCGGTGAACTGCGCTCGGGGATCTACGCGTTCAACCTGGTGCAGAAGCGCGCCAAGCGGCCGGCCGGTGCCCCGGACAAGTCGCTGGCCCGTCCGGTCACCAAGGTGGGTGTCGTGGGCGCGGGGCTGATGGCCTCGCAGCTCGCGCTGCTGTTCCTGCGCCGTCTGGAGGTGCCGGTCGTGCTGACCGACATCGACCAGGACCGGATCGACAAGGGCGTGGGCTATGTGCACGCCGAGATCGACAAGCTGCTGCTGAAGTCCCGGATCAACCAGGACAAGGCCAACCGGCTCAAGGGCCTGGTCTCGGGTGTGCTGGACAAGGCCGAGGGGTTCGCGGACGCGGACTTCGTCATCGAGGCCGTGTTCGAGGAGATGGGTGTCAAGCAGCAGGTGTTCGCGGAGGTCGAGGCGGTCGCCCCGGCGCACGCGATCCTCGCCACGAACACCTCGTCGCTGTCGGTCTCCGAGATGGCGTCGAAGCTGAAGAACCCCGAGCGGGTCGTCGGTTTCCACTTCTTCAACCCGGTCGCGATCCTGCCGCTGCTGGAGATCGTGCGCGGCGAGCGGACCGATGACGCGTCGCTGGCCACCGCGTTCGGGGTGGCGAGGAAGCTGAAGAAGACCGCGGTGCTGGTGAAGGACGCCCCGGCGTTCGTCGTCAACCGGGTCCTCACCCGCTTCATGGGCGAGATCCAGAACGTCATCGACGAGGGCACGCCGGTGGAGGTCGCGGAGCGCGCGGTGGAGCCGCTGGGGCTGCCGATGTCGCCGCTGGTCCTGCTGGAGCTGGTCGGCCCGGCGATCGGTCTGCATGTCTCCGAGACGCTGCACGGCGCGTTCCCCGACCGCTTCACGGTCTCGGAGAACCTGGCCGCGGTGGTCAAGGCGGGCAAGCGCGGCTTCTACGTGTACGACTCCGGAGCGCCGGAGCTGGACCCGGAGGTCGCGGCGCTGCTGAAGCAGGGCGACACCGTGCTGACCGAGGAGCAGACCCGCGCGCGGGTGCTGGACGCGGTCGCGCAGGAGATCGGTCTGATGCTGGAGGAGGGCGTCGTCGCCGAGGCGCAGGACATCGACCTGTGCCTGATCACGGGCGCGGGCTGGCCCTTCCACCTGGGCGGGGTCACGCCGTACCTGGACCGTGAGGGTGTCTCGGAGCGGGTGAACGGCAAGCCGTTCCTCGCGCCGGGTGTGGCGAGCGTGCCGGCGTAACTCCGGACGGGTCCCGACCGGACCTTGGCGGGCCGACGGGCCGTACGGATCACCCGTACGGCCCGTTCCGCGTGTCCGGGCGGGGTGTCTGAGCCAACTACCGTCCTGAAGCGGGCGAGTTGATCGACGAACCGTTGATCGGCACGGCCCCCGGGGGCTACGTTCACCGCTGTGTGGTGGGCGGTGCTGGGCACGGTGGAGGTGCAGGTCGGTGGCCGGACGGTGGAGTTGGGGGGCGCCAAGCAGCGGCGGGTGCTGACGGCTCTGCTGGTGGACGCCGGGAGCGTGGTCCCCGTGTCGCGCCTCGTGGACAGTGTGTGGGGGGACGACCCGCCGCCGTCCGCGGTCAGCACCCTGCGCTCCTACGTCGCTCATCTGCGGCGGGCGCTGGAACCGGACCGGCCGCCGCGCGAGGCCGGAAAGGTACTGGTCAGTGTGGAGGCCGGATACCGGCTGCGGGTGCTGCCCGAGCAGTACGACGCGGCGCGCTTCGGCGCGCTGGCGGAGGCCGGCCGGCTGCGGCTGGCCGGTGGCCGGCCGCTCGACGCCCTCGCCGAACTCGACCGGGCGCTGGCGCTCTGGCGCGGTCCGGCCTACGGGGAGTTCGGCGCCGAGCCGTTCGCGGCGCTGGAGGCCGACCGGCTGGAGGAGCTGCGGCTCACCGCCCAGGAGTGGCGCTGCGGGGCCCAGTTGGCGGCCGGGCGGCCCGAGTCCGCCGCCGCGGAGCTGCGTTCGCTGGTGGCGGCGGAGCCGCTGCGCGAGCGGCGCTGGGAGCTGCTGGCGCTCGCCCTCTACCGGTCCGACCGGCAGGCGGACGCGCTGACCGCGCTGCGGGACGCCCGCAGGATGCTCGACGAACACCTCGGTGTGGAGCCCGGCCGGCCGCTGCGCCGACTGGAACAGGCCATTCTCCATCAGGACGCGGAGCTGGATCTGGCGCCGGGGCTCACCCCCGACGCGGCCCCTGAACGCGCGCCGGTGGCACCGCTCGCGGCTCCGGGGGCGCCCCGGGGCGCCGCCCCGCCCGTACCGGAGGCCGCGGTGGGTGGTCCGGCGCTCGCCGGGCGGCGGGAGGTGCTGGCCGGGGTGGAGCGGGCCCTGGCGGCGCTGGCGGACGGCCGCGGCGGGCTGCTGACGGTCACCGGGGAGCCGGGCATCGGCAAGACCCGGATCGCCGAGGCCGCGGTCGAACGGGCCGGCGCGGCCGGGATCACGGCCGCTGTCGGGCGCTGCCCCGACGGGGAGGGCGTGCCCGCGCTGTGGCCGTGGCTGGAGGTGCTGCGCGCCGTCGCGCCCGGCAGGGCCCCGGACGCGGCGGGCCCCGGGGACGGCGGGCGCTCGGGCGCCCCCGCGATGATGGTGGAGCGGCTGGTGCGGGTGGCGCGGACGCGGCCCTTGCTGGTGGTCCTGGAGGATCTGCACTGGGCCGATCCCGACTCGGTGAGCGTGCTGCGCGTGCTGGCCACGATGGTGCCGGAGCTGCCGCTGCTCGTCCTGGTCACCAGCCGGGAGGGTCCTGAACTCGACGACTCCGCCGCCTCCGTGGTGGGAGGGCTGACCGGTGACTGGGTGACCCGTCATCCGCTGGCCCGGCTCACCGAGGCGGAGGTGGCCCAGATGCTCGGCGCGCACACCGGTCCCGGTGCGGATCCGCGTCTGGCCTCGGTCGTCCACCGGCGCTGCGGCGGTGTCCCCTTCCATGTGGCGGAGCTGGCGAAGCTGCTGCCGCAGAGCGGTGCGGGGGCGGGGGCGGGGGCGGAAGCACTGGCCCGGGCGCTGCCGGAAGGGACCAGGGATCTCATCCGGCACCGGCTGCGGCGTCTTCCGGAGGGCGCCGAGGACGCGCTGCGGGTCGCGGCCGTCCTGGGCGAGCGTTTCGGGCTCGATGTGGTCGCGGAGGCGGCCGGTACGGAGCCGGACCGGCTGCTGGACATCCTGGAGGCGGCGGTCGCGTGGGGCCTGGTCGTGGAGACCGGGCCCGTCGGCCACTACCGGTTCGGCCACGCCCTGATCCGTGACACGCTCCGCCACTCGCTCTCCCGGATCCGCCGGGCGCGGCTGCACGCCCGGGTGGCCGCCGCCCTGGAGCGCCGGGCGGCCCGGTCCGCCGGCGGCGGGGCCGAACTGCTCGACGCGGTCGCGTTCCACTGGCTCGCCGCGGCGCCGGTCGGCCACGCCGGGCGGGCCCTGGTGGCCGTCACCGCCGCCGCGGAGCGGGCCGAGCGGGTCTACGCCCACCGGCACGCGGCCCGGCTCGTCGAGGCCGCGATCGGTGTCGTCGACACGTACGCCGCCCCCACCACGACGGAGGAGACCCGACGGCTCTTCGAACTGGTGCTGCGCTGGGGGCGGTTGTGCTGCCGCGGCGCCCTGCGCCCGGAATCGGTCCGGGCCCTGGACCGCGCCATCGGGATCGCCAGGGAGCTGGCCGACCCGGAGGCACTGGCGCGGGCCGCGACCGTCCACACCATCGAGACGTTCACCCCGATACGGGAGTACGGCAGTTCGCACGACACCGTGCTGACGGCGCTGCGCGACGCCGTACGGCTGCTGCCCCGGGAGGACGCTCCGCTGCGCTGTCTGGCCCTCGCGGCGCTCGCGGCCGAGCGGTACTTCGCCGGGGCCGGGGAGCCGGACGGCGCGCCGGGCTCCCCCGGCGCCGACGGGCTGGTGGCGAAGGCGCGGCTCTCGGCGGAGGCGGTGGAGATGGCGCGCAGGCTGGGTGACGACTCCCTGCTGCTCCGCGCGCTGCACCTGCGCCACCAGGCGGTACGCCATCCGGACACGCTCGCCGAGCGGCAGCGTCTGGTCGAGGAGCAACTGGTGCTGGCCGGGCGCCCCGGTGTGAGCCCCGACTGGATGCCGATGCTGCTGCTGCGCCGGGCCCTGACCCGGCTGGAAGCGGGCGACATGCCCGCGGCGCAGCGCGACATCGACGACTGCGCCGCCGCCAACCAGCGGGTCAGGCTGCCCGAGATCGACGCCCATCTGCGCTGGTGGGCGGCGCTGCGCCACGGTCTGGCCGGGGATCTGCCGGCGGCGGAGCGGCTGGCGGGGCAGGCGTACCGGCACCATCAGCAGGCCGCGTGGGGCGCCGAGCCCGCGCTGTTCGCGCACCGGGTCTCCTGGCTGCTGGACGGGGACCGGTACGACGAGATGGAGGCGCTCGTCCTCGCCTCCCACCGGCCGGGGACCCCGATCACCCCGGAGCACCTGGGGCTCGTCCTGGCGCTCCAGGGCCGGCTGGCCGAGGCGGGGACCTACTGCCCGCCCGCCGAGGCGCTGCCCGAACCGCCGCACGACTGGCTCTGGCTGCTCCAGATGGTGCTGCGGGCCTACACCTGGGCGCTCTGCGGCGATGTGCGCTCCTGCCGCTGGGCGCTGGACCGGCTGCTCCCGTACGCCGGACGCGCGGTCACCACCGGTTCCGCGATGCTCTGCTGGGGCTCCATCGACCACTTCCTCGCCGAGGTCGCCGAGGTCGCGGGGGAGCGTACGGCGGCGGCCACGCTGATGCGCGGGGCGGTCCGGCACAACGGTGAACTGGGCTGTGTGCGCTGGGCGCAGCGCTCGCGGCGCAGGCTGGCCGAGCTGACCGCCGCGCCCTGAACCGCCGTCGCCGCCCGCGGGCCCTCCGCCGGGGAAGCGCGTAGGCCCGGCCGGGGAAGCGCGGGGCCCCGGGCCGGGGAAGCGCGGAGGGCCGGCGCCCGGTGAGCGCGCACCGGCCGCCGGCCCTCCTCCCCCATTTCCCCCATCCCCCGTTCCCCCGTTTCCCCCGTTCCCCCCGTCGCCCGTCAGTTCCAGGGATTGGCGCTCTGGTCGTTGATCGCCGTCCAGAAGCGCACTCCGGTCGGCAGGGTTCCGGCGGCCCAGAGCGACCAGCCTCCCCCGTCGTGGAACTCGGCCATCCGCCAGCCGCCGCCGAAGTACGACTGGCAGACGGTGTCGGCCACGGTGCGGCTGATCAGGTCGGCGCCGCGTACCGCGGGTGTGGCCCTGACCTCGCCCTTGGCCCAACTGTGCGCCCCTGTGGCCGGGATGCCCGCCGGTGCGGCGCGGCCGTCCACACGCAGACAGAGCACCGGGAGCGAGGCGGCGGCCGGGGTGTCACCGTTGTACGGGTCGGAGCGCTCCTCGTCCCGGCCCACCTGCACCACCCCGTCGGAGCGCTGGTTGAGCACCGTCCAGGTCATGCCCGCGTGCGAGGCCGTGCCCTGGTACGTCTCCGCGAGACCGCCCGCCGCCGCGGCGGTGATGTTCCACTGCTGGTAGGCGCCGTCGTTGCAGGTGCTGTTCGGGTAGATCTTCCAGCCGCTGAAGTTGGTCAGGGTGGTGTCCGCGCAGATCCCCGTGGCGACGTTCTTCAACCGGACGCCGACCTCGCCGCCCGCCGGGGGCGCCGCCTGGAAGCGGGTGACGATCCACTGCTGGTGCGGGCCGCCGTTGCAGAGCAGGACGTAGATGCGCGAACCGTTGTTGTCCAGGCACTCGCCCGGTGCGGCGAAGGCGCTGAGCTTGACGAACTTGTGGGTGGCGGGCATGCCGGGGACGGGCGAGAAGACCCACTCCAGGTCCTGGAGGAACCCCGTACAGCGGGAGGCGACCGTGTTCGCCTCGCCCTGCCCCTGGAGACACCCGTTGCTGTAGCCGTTGGTCAGCCTGGTCACGGAGGTGTCCGCCGCGGCCGGTCCCGGTGAGGTGAGCAGGACCAGCCCGAGCGCCGCGAACAGGGCCGGGAGCAGTGTGGAGAGGCGCGGGAACCGTGATCTCACAGCAGTCTCCCCCGTCAGCCGAAGAGCGCGTCGAAGGAGGCGAGCGGGATGTTCCACTGCTGGGAGGTCGCGGTGTTGCTGCACGTGCTCGCGACGATCGCCCAGTCCTTGGCGGGGTCCGTGTCCATGCACTTGCGGCCGACGATGCTCTCCATCCGTACGCCCGCCATCCCGGCGGGCGGGGTGCCGGGTTCGTACCGCACGATCTGCCACATCCGCGTCGTGCCGCTGCCCGGGGTGCAGCCGGCCGACGCCATCGTGAGGACGCCGTCCGCGACGGCCGGGCACGAGCCGTTGAAGTTGCTCCTGATGTAGCGGTACTCGACCGGAGCGGTGGCGATCGGGACGAGCGTCCAGTTCATCTCGCCCGAGGTGCCGTAGCAGTCGCTGATCAGCGCCCCGTCCTGGAGCCTGATGCACAGCGTGCTGCGCTGGTTGGTGAACTTCACCGCCGGGGGGTCGGCGGCGGCCGACGCGTGGGGCGCCGTGACGACGACCCCGAGGACGGCGGCGGCGACGACGCCGGCCCGCTTGACCCGAGACAGCAAGAGGAGCCTCCTCCATGAGTGGCTGGTGGTCCGGACAGGGTCCACAGTGACGGGCGGAGGTTGTGGACCGGTGGGAACCCGATGGGGGCGCGGTGGGAAACGGATGGGAGCGCGACGGAAGAGCGGGGTTCCGGCACCGGGCGGGCCGTCCCCGGGCGGGCCGGGGGTGTGTCCTGTCGGACGGCCGGTCCCTGAATGGCTAGTTTCTGCCCATGCCTCCGTTTTCACCGTTCTATGTCCTGCGCAAGCTGCTGCGTGGCGGGCGTTGGCAGCGGCTGCACGTGAAGGCTTCCGTGTGGGCGGTCCTGGGGGTCGTGGTGGTCCTGGTGCTCGGCTCCTGGATCATCGTCCCGTTCGAGTCGGCGGCCCCCAAGGCGACCATCACCTCGTTCCCGCTGGCGCTGTGGTGGTCCGTCGAGACCGCGACCACCGTCGGGTACGGGGACCTCTATCCGGTGACCGTGCCGGGACGGGTGATCGCGGGCGTCGTGATGCTCGTCGGGATCTCGGTGTTCAGCATCGTCACCGCGTCCCTGGCCACCTGGTTCGTGGGCAGCGCCGCGCGCCGCGCCCGCCGGGTGGCGCGGGCGCTGGAGCATGTCGAGGCCGAGGGGCGCATGGACGCCGTACGGGAACTGCGCGCCCTGCACCAGCGGTTCGACCGGATCGAGGAACTCGTCGCCCGCGACCGGGGGCCGCGCCCCGGACCGCCCGGCTGAGCCGCGTACGGGACACGGCCGGGCATCCGGCGGGCCGCGTACGGCGTCAGAACCGCCGCCACGCCTCCAGCGCCAGGCCCGTCTCGTCCTTCTGCCGGGTGACGCGCAGCGCCCCGTCGAGTCCGAGGCAGGCCAGGACCACCCGTCCCGTGCCGTCCAGGGCGAGCGCCGGGGCGCCCGCGCAGGGTTCGCCGGTGGGGGTCCAGTGCAGGCCGGCGTCCTCGTCCTCGGTGGGGTACGCGGCGACCTGGAGGCGGCCGTCGGGGCCGCGCCCGGCCAGGATCGTGCAGTCGTACCCGTCGACGGGGGTACGGAGCGGGGCGAGCGGCCCGGTGCCGGGGCCGCCGAGGGGGGCGGGGGCGCTCCCCGGTCGCCAGGCGAGGACCGTGCCGTCGTCCGCGTCGCGCCAGAAGCGGGTGAGCCCTTCGGTGCCGGTGCGCTCCGCGGTGACCGTGCCGTGGGCGATGTCCGCCGCGGGCTCCTCCCCGGCGCGCTCCAGTTTCGCGTCGGGTCTCCCGCGCAGCCAGCGCACCGTGCCGCCGCCCGCGGGGACGAGGATGTCGATGGCCCCGCGGTCGGTGACGGCGGCGGAGGTCTCGCCGGTCAGGGTGGTGTCCGCGGCGTTGGCGCCACCCCAGGGCTGCCAGCGGCCGGTGGGCGACTGGTGCTTGGCGGAGAGGCCGCCGTTGGCGTTGCGTACGAACAGGTGCATCGAGCCGGTGGCGTCCAGGACGGCGGACGGCATGCCGATCCGGGCGCCCTTCGCGCGGTCCTTGCCGTGCGGATTGCCCACCGACTGCCACTCCCGCAGCGGGCGGCCGGTCTGGAACTGGACGGCGTGGACGAGATCGCGCTCGGCCTCCCCCGCGGCGCCCGGCCGGTCCCGTACCCCCAGCAGATGGACAAAGCCCTCGGCGCTGCGCGCCACCGACACGTACGGCAGGAGCCCGGCGAGCGGCAGCGGCTCGGGGCCGTACCAGTCGGGGCCGCCGGCCCGGGTCTCGGTCCAGCGGAGGATCCCGCCCGGGGTGGCCGCGTACGCCGTCAGCCGGCCGTCCTTGCCGCGCAGCAGCCAGCCGGTGGCCGGGGGGAGGGAGCCGTCGGCGGCGGGGGCGCGGTGCGGGTCCGTGACCGGGGGCCTGGCCGGCGCGCCGTCTCCCCCGCCGTCCTCCGACCGATTCGACGTCCGTCCGGACCTCGGTGCCATGGCCTGCCGCCACCTTCCCGAGCGTGAGAAAACCCAGACGACGATAGTACGCGCGGGCAGGTGGCGGGCGCCGGTGGCCTTCCGCGCCCGGGACCGCCCGGCTCGGCGGGCGGACGCGGCCGGGCGGCTGTGGCACGCTGCGGAGATGCTGAACAAGCTGATCGTCGACGCGGCGAATGTGGTCGGTTCCGTCCCCGACGGATGGTGGCGCGACCGGCGCGGGGCCACGGAGCGGCTGCGCGACTCGCTCGTGCCGTTCGCGGCGGACGGGGTGGCCGGGCAGCCCGGCCCCGTGGAGGTCGTGCTCGTCGTGGAGGGCGCGGCCCGGGGTGTGGAGCCGGTGCCGGGGGTACGGGTCGAACCGGCGGCCGGCAGCGGCGACGACCGGATCGTGGAGCTGGCCGCCGCGGCGCAGCGCGACGGGGTCGGCTGTCTCGTGGTCACGGCCGACCGGGAGCTGCGGCTGCGGGTGGCGGCGTACGGGGCGCGGTGCGCGGGGCCGAGGACCGTACGGGAGCTCCCGGACGAGCCCGCGTAGCGCGCGGGCCCGCCCGGGTGTCCCCCGTCGTCAGCGGGGTGTGTTGATGCGGCTGTGCGCGCGTCCGTACACGAAGTACACGACGCAGCCGATGACCATCCAGATGCCGAAGCGCAGCCAGGTCTCGGCGGGCAGGTTGAGCATCAGCCACAGGGAGGCCAGTACGGACGCGATGGGCACCCAGGGCACCAGCGGGGTGCGGAAGGAGCGCGGCAGGTCCGGGCGCTTGCGACGCAGGATGATGACCCCCAGCGCGACCACGATGAAGGCGAACAGAGTGCCGATGTTGACGAGTTCGGCCAGCTCCTCGATGGAGGTGAAGCCCGCGACGATCGCGACGAGCACCCCGAGGAGGACGGTGGAGCGGTAGGGCGTGCCGAACTTCGGGTGGACGTGGGAGAAGGTCCTCGGGAGCAGTCCGTCGCGGCTCATGGCGAAGAAGACCCGGGTCTGGCCGAGCAGCAGGATCATGCAGACCGAGGTGAGCCCGACGGCCGCGCCGAAGCTGATCAGGCCGGCCCAGAAGGGGTGGCCGACGGCCTTGAAGGCGTCGGCGAGCGGGGCGTCCACGGAGAGTTCGCTGTAGTGCTGCATGCCGGTGACGACGAGCGACACGGCGACGTAGAGCACGGTACAGATGAAGAGCGAGCCGAGGATGCCGCGTGGTACGTCGCGCTGCGGGTTGCGGGTCTCCTCGGCGGCGGTGGCGACGATGTCGAAGCCGATGAAGGCGAAGAAGACGACCGCGGCGGCGGTGAAGATCCCCATGACGCCGAAGTTGGTGGGGGTGTAGCCGGCCATGAGCTGGATGATCGGCGCGGTCAGCCCGCCGCCGCCCTTGGTCTCCTCGGCGGGCGGGATGAACGGCTTGTAGTTGGAGCCGGTGATGAAGAAGGCACCGACGATGATCACGAGGAGTACGACGGTGACCTTGACGGCGACGATGATGCCGGTGATCCGCGAGGAGAGCTTCACCCCGGCGACGAGGATCCCGGTCAGCACGAGGACGAGCAGGAAGGCCAGGAGGTCGAAGCCGAACCTCCCGTTCTGGGTGCCGGACAGGTAGTCGGGCAGGCTCGCCCCCGCGTTGCCGAGCAGCGAGCGTACGTATCCGGACCAGCCGACGGCGACGACCGCGCAGCCGAGCGCGAGCTCCAGGACGAGGTCCCAGCCGATGATCCAGGCGGGCAGTTCGCCGAGGGAGGCGTACGAGAAGGTGTACGCGGATCCGGCGACCGGCACGGTCGAGGCGAACTCGGCGTAGCAGAGGGCGGCGAGTCCGCAGACGATGCCCGCGACGACGAAGCCGAGCGCGGTGGCGGGTCCCGCGGTCTGTTTGGCGACGACGCCGGTCAGCACGAAGATGCCGGTGCCGATGATCACTCCGACGCCGAAGACCGTCAGGTCGAGGGCGGAGAGGGTCTTCTTGAGCGCGTACTCGGGCTCTTCGGTGTCACGGATCGACTGTTCTACGTCCTTTGTGCGGAAGAGACCACTTTTGACCGGTCCCGGTTCCTGCTGGGTACTCACCGGCGTACCTCCGTGTGCGCGTTCATCGGGCAATAATCGAGAGGTTGCGGGCCCCGATTACCCCGTATCGCCGTAATTCACACGGATGGGCCGGGGGGGGGGGCGCCGCGCGGGGGGGGGGGGGCGCCCCGGCACCACCCACCCCGGCGGGG
>NZ_JBHZDA010000082.1:17081-19378 GCF_042755665.1 Streptomyces sp. NPDC059142 | reverse complement strand
GGTCGACGAAGACCTTCCCCGGCCGCAGCGCCCGGCGCATCCGGTGCACCACCAGATCCGGCATGGCCTCCTCGGCCTCGACGGCGAGGCCCGTGGCGGGGGCGGGGGGAGCCCCCCGCGGGGGGCGCGCCCCCCCACGGCCCATTCACGCCATCCGGCGCGGGTGGAGCTGAACGCCGGCGGGGTCTCAGTCGCGGGCGACCTCGGCGGACGCGTCGACCAGCCGGCCGTCGAGCTTGGCGACCAGACCGGTGACCTGGCGGGCGATGTCCGGAGCGGTCAGCCCGATTTCGGCCAGGACCTCCTTGCGGGAGGCGTGGTCGAGGAAGCGCGGCGGAATGCCGAAGTCGCGCAGCGGTACGTCGACCCCGGCGTCCCGCAGCGCCTGCGCGACGGCCGAGCCGACACCGCCGACGCGGCCGTTGTCCTCGACGGTGACGACGACGCGGTGCTGTTCGGCGAGGGGGGCGAGCGCCTCGTCCACCGGTTTGACCCAGCGCGGGTCGACGACCGTCGTCGTGATGCCCTGCTTGTCGAGGAGCGCGGCGATCTCCAGGCACATCGGGGCGAGCGCGCCGACGGAGACGAGCAGCACATCGGCCGTGCCCTCCTCGGGCCTGCGCAGCACGTCCATGCCGCCGATCCGGCCGAGGGAGGCGACGGCGGGGCCGACGGCGCCCTTGGAGTAGCGGACCACGGTCGGGGCGTCCTCGACCTCGACGGCCTCCCGGAGCTGCGCGCGTACCTGGTCGGCGTCGCGCGGGGCGGCGATCCGCAGTCCGGGCACGCACTGGAGCATCGACATGTCCCACATGCCGTTGTGCGAGGCGCCGTCCGTGCCGGTGACCCCGGCGCGGTCGAGAACAAACGTCACTCCGCAGCGGTGCAGGGCGACATCCATCAGGACCTGGTCGAAGGCGCGGTTGAGGAAGGTCGCGTAGAGGGCGAAGACCGGGTGCACCCCGCCGGTGGCGAGACCCGCCGCGGAGACCGCGCCGTGCTGCTCGGCGATGCCGACGTCGTAGACGCGGTCGGGGAACGCCTTCGCGAACTTCTCCAGGCCGACGGGCTGGAGCATGGCCGCGGTGATGGCGACGATGTCCGCGCGCTCGTGGCCGAGCTTGACCATCTCCTCGCCGAAGACCGAGGTCCAGTCCATGCCGGCGGCGGCGATGGGCAGCCCGGTGTCGGGGTGGATGGGGCCGATGCCGTGGAAGTGGTCGGCCTCGTCCTGCTCGGCCGGCTCGTAGCCGCGGCCCTTCTCCGTGATGCAGTGCACGATGACCGGGCCGCCGAAGCGCTTGGCGCGCAGCAGCGCGGACTCCAGGGCCTCGATGTCATGGCCGTCGATGGGGCCGACGTACTTGAGGCCGAGGTCCTCGAACATGCCCTGCGGGGCGATGAAGTCCTTGAGGCCCTTCTTGGCGCCGTGCAGCGTGTCGTACAGGGGCCGGCCGACGACCGGGGTGCGCTCCAGGAGGTCCTTGCCCCGGGCCAGGAAGCGCTCGTACCCGTCGGTGGTGCGCAGGGTCGCCAGATGGGTCGCGAGGCCGCCGATGGTCGGCGCGTACGACCGCTCGTTGTCGTTCACGACGATGACGAGGGGGCGGTCCTTGGCGGCGGCGATGTTGTTCAGCGCCTCCCAGGCCATACCGCCGGTGAGGGCGCCGTCCCCGATCACCGCGACGACATGGTCGTCCTTGCGCAGCACCTCGTTGGCCTTGGCGAGGCCGTCGGCCCAGCCCAGGACGGTGGAGGCGTGCGAGTTCTCGATGATGTCGTGGTCGGACTCGGCGCGGGAGGGATAGCCGGAGAGGCCGTCCTTGCTCCGCAGCTTCGAGAAGTCCTGACGCCCGGTGAGCAGTTTGTGCACGTACGACTGGTGGCCCGTGTCGAAGAGGACCTTGTCCCTCGGGGAGTCGTACACACGGTGCAGGGCGATGGTCAGCTCGACGACACCGAGGTTGGGTCCGAGGTGTCCGCCGGTCTTGGCGACCGCGTCCACCAGGAACGAGCGGATCTCCGCCGCCAGCTCCTGGAGCTGCTCCGGGCCCAGCCGGTCCAGATCGCGCGGTCCCCTGATGCGGGTCAGCATCGTCACCCGTGCCTCCTTGCGCTTCCGTTTATGAGCCGTCAAGCCCTGCCGATCCGCCGAGTCTAATGTTCCACTTGGACGGACGGACGCGGGGCAGTGCATTGCGCGTCACTCGTTCGAACGTACGCGGGGTCCTGCCCGCGCGCCGGACCGGCACGCACCGGTGCACGGCGAGGACGGCCGCGGCCCGGCCCCCGGTGGT
>NZ_JBHZDA010000082.1:3999-17071 GCF_042755665.1 Streptomyces sp. NPDC059142 | reverse complement strand
TCCGCGGCGCCCCCCCCCCCCCCGCCGCCCCGCGCCCCCCCGCCCCCGCCGCGCGCGCGCGCCCCGCCCCCCCGGGGTCCGCGCGGGGGGCCGGGCCGCGTCATGTGCCGCTGGTGTCCGATCAGGCGCGGCCCGCGGTCTTCTGGGTCCTGCGGGTGACGGCGTCGATGACGACGGTCGCCAGCAGCACCGCGCCGGTGATCATGAACTGGATCGCCGAGGCGATGCCCTGGAGGGCCAGCCCGTACTGGATGGAGACGATCACCAGTACACCGAGCAGCGCGTTCCAGGTGCGGCCGCGGCCGCCGAAGAGGCTGGTGCCGCCGATGACGGCCGCCGCGATCGCGTTCATCAGCAGGTCACCGCTGCCCGCGCCCTGGTTGGCCGAGGCGATCTTGGAGGCGATGAAGAGGCCGCCGACCGCCGCGAACGTACCGGCGATCGAGAAGACCGAGATCCGGATCAGGGTGACGTTGATGCCCGCCCGGCGGGACGCCTCGACGCTGCCGCCGAGGGCGAAGACCTTCCGGCCGTAGGAGGTACGGCGCAGCACGAAGTCGGTGACGACCAGCACCAGCAGGAAGATCACGACCGCCAGCGGCAGGCCCTTGTACTGGTTGTAGAGGATCGCCACGCCGAAGGAGAGGACGGCGAGCAGTCCGCTGCGCAGCAGGATCTCGCTGAGCGGGCGGGACGGGACCCCGGCCGCCTCGCGCCGGCGGTTGTCGAGGAACGCCGTGAGGAAGTACCCGGCGACCGCGACGACGGCGAGGCCGTAGGCCGCGGCGACATCGGTGAAGTAGTAGCTGGTGAGCTGGGCCACCACGCCGTCGGAGTCGAGGTTGATCGTGCCGTTGCTGCCGAGGATCTGGAGCATGAAGCCGGACCAGAAGAGCAGCCCGGCCAGGGTGACGGCGAACGCGGGGGCGCCGACGCGGGCGAAGAAGAAGCCGTGGATCGCGCCGATGACCGCGCCGCTGAGGATGGCGACGAGCAGGGCCAGCCACTCGTTCATGCCGTGTGTGACGCTCAGCACGGCGACGATGGCGCCGGAGACGCCGCTGACCGAGCCGACCGAGAGGTCGATCTCGCCGAGCAGCAGAACGAAGACGATCCCGACGGAGATCATTCCGGTGCCGACCATGGCGACGGAGATGTCGGAGAGGTTGCCCGCGGTGAGGAAGTTCGAGTTGAGGCTCTGGAAGATGGCCCAGATGACGATCAGGCCGATGACGACGGGTATGGAGCCCAGGTCGCCGGCGCGTATCTTCCGCTTGAACTCGGTCAGGTAACCGGCGAAGCCCTGTTCGCGTACGAGCAGCCGGGGGTCGACCGCCGTGACGGCGCCGTCCGCGGCGGGCGGGGCGTCCACCGGGGCGGTGCCCGGGGCGGGTGCCTGCGCCTCGGCGCTCTTGGCGAGCGACGGGGAGGTCTTGTCCGTACTCACTTCTGAACCTCCACGTTGCGCGAAGCGCGGCGGGTCACGGCGTTGTCCGTGGCGCCGGTGATGGCGGCGATGATCTCTTCCTGCGAGGTGCTCGCGACATCGAAGACACCGTTGTTGCTGCCGAGCCTGAGCACGGCGACCCGGTCGGCGACGGCCTTGACGTCCGCCATGTTGTGGCTGATGAGGAGGACGGCGAGGCCGCGCTCCCTCAGCCGCTCGACCAGGTCGAGGACCTGGGCGGTCTGCTCGACGCCGAGGGCCGCGGTCGGCTCGTCGAGGATGACGAGCTTGGGCTCGCCGAGCATCGAGCGGGCGATGGCCACGGTCTGGCGCTGGCCGCCGGAGAGCGAGGCGATCGGGATACGGACGCTCGGTATCCGGATCGACAGCGTTGTCAGCAGCTCGCGCGAGCGGCGCTCCATCTCGACCTCGTCGAGCACGCCCCAAGTGCGCAGCTCACGGCCGAGGTAGAGGTTTCCGACGACATCGATGTTGTCGCAGAGCGCGAGGTCCTGGTAGACGGTCGCGATGCCCAGGTTCTGGGCGTCGTGCGGGCGGCCGATCGAGACGGGCCTGCCCTCCCACTCGATGACGCCGTCATCGATGGGGTGGACGCCGGCGATGGTCTTCACCAGCGTGGATTTTCCGGCGCCGTTGTCGCCCACGAGGGCGACCACCTCACCGGAGTGGATCTCAAGCTCTACGTCGGTGAGCGCCTGGACGGCACCGAACCGCTTGGAGACCCCTCGCAACGCCAGCACGGGCGTAGCGGTCACATGAACCATCTCCTTCGCCGCCTGACCGGCGGGGATGCCGCGCCGGGGGAGGGCGCGGAGGTCGAGCACAGAGAACGGGGGGAGCCGGCCGCGCGGAGCGTACGGGGCGCGGGGCGCGGCGGGTGGAACGACCCGCGACGGCGGCCGGGGACGACGGCCGTCGCGGGTCCGTCCGGTGTCCCGCCCTGGCTGCGGGGCGTGGACGGACGGGACACCGGACAGGTGTACGGGCCGGGCCGGTCAGCGGCCGGCCGGTCCTCGGACCGGTCGGCCGTCGGGCCGGCCGGAGCGTGGTCCGGCCGGCCCGGCCGGCACCGGTCGGCCTACTTGACGCCGATCGCGTCGCAGCCGGCCTTGTACTTGGCGGTGCAGATCTCGGCGGCCGTGTAGATGCCTTCCTTGATCACGGTATCGTTGATGTTGTCCTTGGTCAGCGAGACGACCGGGACGAGCACCGTCGGGACGCCCTTGGTGGTGGGGCTGTCCACCGTGGTCTTGGCGATGGAGTCGAGCTTCTCGCCCTTGGCGAGCGCGACGGCCATCTCGGCCGCGATCTCGGCCTCCTGCGGGTAGGACTTGTAGACGCTCATGAACTGCTCACCGGAGACGATGCGCTGCACGCCCGCGAGTTCGGCGTCCTGTCCGGTGACCGGCGGGAGCTTGCTGAAGCCGCCGCTCTTGAGGGCCGTGATGATGCCGCCCGCCATGCTGTCGTTGGCGGAGTAGACACCGATGATCTTGTCCTTGCCCAGTGCGGAGATGGCGCCTTCCATGTTGGCGTTGGCGTTCTCCGGCTTCCACTCCTTGGTGTCGTACGACTTGCCGATGTTCACCTTGCCTTCGAGGACGGAGAGCGCGCCCTTCTTGAACAGCGCGGCGTTCGGGTCGGTGCTGGCGCCGTTCATCATGACGATGTCGCCGGACTTCGCCTTGTCCCCCAGCTCGTCCAGGAGCGCCTTGCCCTGGACCCTGCCGACCTCTTCGTTGTCGAAGGAGGTGTAGGCGTCGATCGGGCCCTCGGCGAGCCGGTCGTAGGCCACGACCGGTATGCCGGCCTCCTTGGCCTTCTTGACCCCGCTGGCGATGGCCTTCGAGTCGACGGCGTCGACGACCAGCACGCTCACCTTGTTGGTGATCATGGTGTCGACCTGCTGGCTCTGCGTCGTGGCGTCCTGCTTGGCGTTGGCGTAGACGACCTTGCCGGTGCCGTCGGTCAGCTCGCTGACCTTCTTCTCGATCAGCGGCTTGTCGAACTTCTCGTACCGAGCCGTCTGATTCTCCGGCAGGAGCAGCCCGACCGTGATCGGGCCCTTCTTCTCCGCCGTGGACGCTTCGGCCTTGTCGCCGGACTCCTTCGCGCTGCCGCAGGCGGCGAGGGAGACGGCCATCGCGGTCGCGACGGTGGCCACGGCGGCGCGACGCATCTTTGCGTTCACTTCAAAAACCTCCCTGACGAGGCCGCGTCGTTGCGGCCGAGGTGGCTGGAAGTCAACTCTCGTCCGATGTCGGCGTCAAGGAGTAAATCCTTAACGAGATGACAACGGTGCCATCCGTTATCTAAGTGAAGGCGGGAGCCGAGACCGATGAGGCTGCGGGCGTGGCGGCGGGAAGAGCGCTCTCCAGCAGGGTCGAATCGCCCATCTCGCTCAGTACGAGCGCCAGCGCGCCCAGTACCTCGGCCCGGCCGCCGAGCGCCCCGGGGAGCACCGAGAGCTGCCGTGCGGCGCTCGGGATGGCGTACCGCGAGACGGACTCCCGTATGGGCGCGAGCACCAGTTCCCCCGCCTCCGCCAGGTCCCCGCCGAGCACCACCCGGCTGGGGTTGAGGAGGTTGCAGAGGTTGGCGACGCCGCTGCCGACATGGCGGCCGACGTCCGCGATCACCCGGCGGCAGCCGGGGTCGCCCTCGCGGGCGAGCTGGACGACGCGCTCCATGGTCAGGTCGACGCCGTGGCTGGACTGGAGCAGGGGCAGTACGTAGCGGGTCGCGGCGAAGGTCTCCAGGCAGCCCCGGTTGCCGCAGCGGCAGACGGGGCCCGACTCGTCCAGCGTGATGTGCCCGATCTCACCCGCCGTGCCGCCGGGGCCGCGGTAGATCTGGCCCTCGATGACCAGGCCGGCGCCGACCCCGCTGCCGACCTTGATGTACGCCAGGTCGCTGACCCCGCGCCCGCTCCCCCAGACCAGCTCGCCGAGGGCGCCGAGATTGGCGTCGTTGTCGACGTACACCGGTACGCCCAGGCGTCCGGCCAGCTCGTCGCCGGGGTTGATGCCGCTCCACCCCGGCAGGATGGAGGTGGAGCCGAGCGTGCCCGATTCCACGTCGATGGGGCCCGGAACGCCGAGCCCCACACCGATCACCTTCTGACGGCTGACACCGGTGGCCACGATCAGCCGCTCGACCAGCTCCTCGGCCCGGCCGAAGCCGTGTGCGGAGGAGGCGTCCACGTCGAGGGGTTCCGACTCCTCGGCGAGCACCTGGTGGGCGAGGTTGCCGACCGCCACCCGCAGATGCGTATGGCCGAAGTCCACCCCGACGACGACCCCCGCGTCCCCGCTCAGGGAGACGCTGCGGGCCCGGCGGCCCCCGGCCGAGGTGGGGGTGACCTGCACCGTTCCCCCGTCCTTGAGCTCACGGACGATATTGGAGACCGTGGCCGCCGACAGTCCCGTGCTCCGTGCGATCTCCGCCTGGGTGAGCGAACCGGCCATACGCACCGCGCGTACGACCCGTTCGAGGTTGGCCCGGTGCAGAGACGACTGCGACCCTGGAGTCTCCACGACTCATCCACTCCTGCCCTGGGCGGACGGCACGACGACCGCCGCCGGCCGGGGTCGCGCCCATGAGACCCCGACGTATCTCCAACTTGTGAACCCTAAGCACAGCTTTCGGGCCCGCCCCCGTCAAGACCTTGAGCAAGGTGAACGCGGCGAACCGCCCGTCGGAGTGCCTGGACGGGCGGTTGGACCGTACCTTCGCTGCCCGTACGGGCAGGGTGGCCCCGTACGGGGCCAGGTGCTACTTGAGCGCTCCCGCCGTCAGTCCGGCGACGACCTGCCGCTGGAAGATGATGTACGCGGCGAGCACCGGCAGCATCGCCATCACCAGGCCGGCGAAGAGCCCCGACCAGTCGCCCTTGTACCCCTGGCTGACCGCGAGCTGCACCAGCCCCTGGGAGAGCACCTTGCGGTCCGGGTCGGTGTTGAGCACCGTGGGCAGCAGGTACTGGTTCCACTGCCCGAGGAAGTTGAAGATGCCGACGCTGATCAGTCCGGGCTTGGCCATCGGCAGCATCACCTGGAAGAAGGTCCGGGTGTGCGAGGCGCCGTCGATGAGCGCGGCTTCCGCGACCGAGGATGGCAGCGTTCTGAAGAAGGAGGTCAGGAAGAAGACCGTGAACGGCAGCGAGTAGGCGATGTAGACCAGGATCAGGCCGTGGATGGAGTTGAGCAGGCCCAGATTGTTCATGACGTAGAACAACGGGACCAGCGCCAGGATGATCGGGAAGCTCATCCCGCCGATGAACAGGTAGTAGATGAAGCGGTTGCCCGGGAACTCGAAGCGCGCCAGGACGTACGCCGCCATCGAGCCGAAGAGCAGCGTGCCGACCAGCGAACCGGCCACCACCAGGATGGTGTTGAGGAAGTACTCGCTCATGTGCGCCTGGGTCCAGGCGCGCGACCAGTTCTCGAAGTGCAGCCGGTCCGGCAGCGCCCAGGGGCTGGTGAAGATGGACCGGTCGTCCTTGAAGGACGTCATGACCGCCCAGAGCAGCGGCATGGCGACCAGGAACGCCCAGATGACGAGCACGCCGTGGGAGAAGACGTTGAGGACGCCGCCGGTCGCGCTCTCCTTCGCGGGGAGCGCGTCGGCCTTGGCCACGGGGGGCCGGGGCGCGGGGTCCGCCGCGGGGGGCAGATCGGCCGGCGGAGGGGTGTCGGTGGTCTTCATCAGTACTCCAGCCGCTCACGTCGGCCCAGCCGCATCACGAGGGCGGCGAAGGCCAGCGTGACGATGAGCAGGGCGACACCGATCGTGGTCGCATAGCCCGCCTGACCGTCACGGAACGCCTTCTGGTAGACGAGCAGGGTCAGGACATTGGTGGAATCGGCGGGCCCGCCGGGGCCCACGGTCATGATCTGGACGACCGCGAAGGACTCCGCCCCGAGCGCGAGGATGCCCATGTAGACCCAGCCGGACTGCACGGTGTCCCAGAGCAGCGGCAGGGTGATACGGAAGAAGGTCGTGACGCGGCTCGCACCGTCCAGCAGCGCCGCCTCGTAGAAGTCCTTGGGGATGGAGGCCATGCCCGCGGAGAAGAGGACCACGAAGAACCCGGTGGTGCTCCACACGAGGACGGCCATCACGCACCACAGCGCGAGGTTCGGATCGCCGAGCCAGTCGGGCTTCACGCTGTCCAGACCGACCGCGGCGAACGCGGAGTTGATGGCGCCGCTGTTCGGGTTGTACGCGAATTGGAAGAGCAGCGCCACGATCGCGATCGAGAGCACCTGCGGGAAGAAATACACGATCTTGTAGAAGGACGAGCCGCGGACGCCCGAGACGGCCGCTCCCTTACGGCTCCGCCCGCCGACGTTCAGCATGAACGCGAAGAACAGCGCGAGGCCGAGCACGACCACGGGCAGCAGCAGCGCGAAGAGCAGGCTGTGCCGGAGCGAGGACCAGAAGGTGCTGTCGTCGAGCATCCGGCTGTAGTTGTCGAAGCCGACCATCGAGAAGTCGGGGCTCAGACCCGTCCAGTCCGTGAAGGAGTAGTAGATCGACTGGACGAATGGCCAAATGACGAAAAGCGCGTACAGCGCGAGGGGGAATACCAGAAACCCCACGATGAAACGGTACTTGCCGTGCTGCATGTCTCCCGACCCCGAATCTCCGGCGGGTGGCGCCGTGCCGCTCTGGGAGCCCGTACGACGGGCCGTGATCCGGAGGCCCCTGGTCGCGGGGCCTCCGGACTTCTACCGTGCCGCTGCGTGCTACTGGTGCTTGTAGTGCTTGATGGAGGTGTCCTTGGCCGTGGCGTCCGCGAACTCCTGACACTTCTTGACCGCCTCGGCCGGCGTCATGCGCCCGGCCATCAGCTCGCCGAGCACGCCCACCCCGATCTTCTGCTTCTGAAGCTCCACGTACCAGTCCTGGAGCCGCGGGTTGAGCACGTTGTCACCCGCCTTGGCGAGTACGTCGACACCGGACTGGAGGGCGGTGGAGAGGGTGAGGCCGTCGGTGCCGCCGTTGTAGGCGGTCAGGGACTTCACCTTGGAGGTGAAGTTCTTCGAGGACCCCTCGCTCAGCATGATGCGGAGCTGCTCCATGCCCCCGTCGGGGTTCTTGGCGTTCGCGGGCACGATGAACGGCTCGCCGCCGGAGGCCCAGAGCGCCCCGAACGGCAGCTTGTCCGAGCTGTCCAGGCCGGACGGCGCGGCCACCTTCATCTGGAAGTCCTTCGGCGTGGTCTTCGCCGCCTCGTTCTCCACCCAGGAGCCGTTGGGGATGAAGAGCGCCTTGCCCTCGGTCCACGCGGTCTGCGACTGGATGTGGTCGAGACCGGGCGTGCCCTGGAGGATGTAGCCCTTCTTGAACAGCTCGAAGTACGCCTCGAACGCGGACTTCACGGCCGGGTGCTTCCAGGCGTTCGGCTCCAGGTTGTCGATGGCGTCCAGGACCTCACGGCCGCCGATCTTCCCGATGAACGGGTAGAGCGAGAAGGGGAGGTAGTACGGGTACTTGCCGGCGTACGTCCATCCGGCGATGCCCTTCTTCTTGGCCTTCTCGCAGAGGGCCAGCATCCCGTCCCAGTCCTCGGGGTACTCGGCGTCCAGCTTGTCGAGCGCGGTCTGGGAGTACCACACGCCGTACACGGTGTACGCGTAGTACATGATCCACACGGGGTCGCCGTCGAGCCGGCCCATCTCCAGGACGCCGGGCCGCAGCGTGTCGCGTACCTTCTTGGCCGGGTCGTCGTACGACGGGGCGTCCATCAGCGGCGTCAGGTCGGTGAGCTGCTTCTTCCCGGCGAGGACGCCCATGTCCATCTGCTCGGCGCCGGAGTTGTCGATCAGGTCGGGCGGGGTGCCGCCGTTGAAGCGCGGCTGGAGCTCGGACTGGATCTTCTCGGTGGCGCCGAACTTCACCTCCGCCTTGGGAAAGGCCGTCCGGTACTGCTGGACGGCGTCCTTGGCGTACTCCGTACCGAATCCGCCGTTGAACAGGACGAAGTCGAGCGGCGCGCTCTCGTTCACCCCGAGCGGGTTCTTCTGGGACGTCTTGCCCTTCTCGACCTTCTTGTCGCTGCCGCTGTCGCTGCTCGCGCAGGAGGCGAGGAAGCTCATCGTCGGGACGGTGATCAGACCGATCGCGGCGGACCGCTTGATCACATCACGACGGCCGAGGCCCGCGTTGTCGTTCCGAGCGGAGGTGGATCCCATGCTCAAGTCCTCGCCTTCTCCAGGACTCAGGCGGTGTACCGGTCGCCCGTCCTTCTCGCCTGAGGAGAAGGGCTCCGCCACCGCGGTCGAATGAAGCTGGGTCGTGCAGGAATGTCGTGCTCGATCATGTTCGGCCATCAGGGGCGGACGCCGACAGGTATAGTCCATTTCCTGTCAACTGAGCAAGATCAAAAGGGAGTTTGCCCGGCAGTCTTTCCCTAGTTGAGACCTCCCGGATATCCGTGCCGGTCGACCGACGCATTCGACCGCACCGGACCTTCCCACACGTCCATTTCCGGACACGCCGTTGCTTCAACACCCTTGACACCACTGTGCACTTGCCTCCTACTGGACCCTGCGCCTCTGCTTTGACAACGTTGTCCAGCTCGGTACGCAGGAGGAAAGCTCGGTATGCAGCCCGGTATGCAGCTCAGACCCGGACTCCGTCCCCGACCATGGCATTCGGCCGCCCTGGTGGCGGCCGCCTCGCTGCTCGTGGTGACGGCCCCGTCGGCCGCCGCGGTACAGACCGCCGCACCGCGCCCGGCATCCGCGGAGAGGGAGTTCACGTCCTCGTTCGAACAGGAGGAATCCCCTCCGGACTGGCGCAACACCGTCGAGGTGGGGCCCGATGGCCAAAAGCGGTCGTCGGGCGTCGACGGGGGCCTCACCGGCGGGATCCCGGGCGGTGTCACCGACCGGGTCGTGGACCTGCGCGCCAGCGGGGAGAACACCGGCGGCGGTGAGACCAAGGAGAACCTGGTCGACGTGCGCCCCGCCACGAAGTGGCTGGCCTTCACCCCCACCGCCTGGGTCGAGTTCGACCTGGACGAGCCGGTCAAGGTGGTCACCTACGCCCTGACCTCGGCCAACGACCACGCGGAGCGCGACCCCCGGGACTGGCGGCTCCAGGGCTCCACCGACGGCAAGGAGTGGAAGGACCTCGACACCCGCGAGGGCCAGACCTTCCCCGAGCGCTTCAAAACGGTCAGTTACACGGTCGACGCGGCGGCGGCCGGCGCGTACCGCCACTACCGGCTGGACATCACGAAGAACAACGGCGCCTCCGACGCGACCCAACTGGCCGATGTCCAGTTCTCCGACGGCGGTACGAGCGCGCCCGCGCCCGAGGACATGCGCACCCAGGTCGACCGCGGTCCCGTCGGCTCCCCCACCGCCAAGTCCGGTGCGGGCTTCACCGGGAAGCGGGCGCTGAAGTACGCGGGCACCCACAAGGCGGCGGGGCGCGCCTACTCGTACAACAAGATCTTCGACGTCGATGTGGCCGTACGGCGGGACACGGCGCTCTCGTACCGGATCCACCCCTCGATGACCGGGACGGATCTCAACTACCCGGCCACCCATGTCGCGGTGGACCTCGCCTTCACCGACGGCACCTATCTGAGCGATCTGAACGCGCGCGACTCCCACGGCGGGGCGCTGACCCCGCAGGGCCAGGGCGACGCCAAGCGGCTCTACGTCAACCAGTGGAACCAGGTGGACGCCCGGATCGGCCAGGTCGCCCAGGGCAAGACCGTCGACCGGATCCTGGTCGCGTACGACTCCCGTACCGGACCCGGGGAGTTCGAGGGGTGGATCGACGACATCACCCTGGCGCCCAAGGCGGCCGAGAAGCCGCTCGCCCGTCTCTCCGACTACGCCTCGACCACCCGCGGCACCAACTCCAGCGGCTCGTTCTCGCGCGGCAACACCTTCCCGGCGACGGCCGTGCCGAACGGGTTCAACTTCTGGACGCCGGTGACCAACGCCGGTTCGACGAGCTGGCTCTACGAGTACAGCCGCGGCAACAACGCCGACAACCTCCCCACCCTCCAGGCGTTCGCGGCGAGCCATGAGCCGAGTCCGTGGATGGGCGACCGGCAGACCTTCCAGCTCATGCCGTCGGTGGCCGAGGGAACGCCGAACGCCTCCCGCACGGCGCGCGCGCTGCCCTTCCGCCACGAGAACGAGAGCGCGAAGCCGCACCGCTACGGGGTGACGTTCGAGAACGGTCTGAAGACCGAGATGGTCCCGACCGACCACGCGGCGATGGTGCGCACCACCTATCCGGGTGACAACGCGAGCATGATCCTCGACAACATCTCCAACGCGGGCGGGCTCACGCTCGATCCGGAGACCCGCTCCTTCACCGCGTACTCCGACGTACGGAGCGGGCTGTCGACCGGCGCCACCCGTCTCTTCGTGTACGGCGTCTTCGACGCGCCGGTCACCGCGAGCGGCAAGCTGCCCGGCGGCGGGGGCGCGGACGTCACCGGCTATCTGCGCTTCGACGCGGGCGCCGACCGCACCGTCACGCTGCGTCTGGCGACCTCGCTGATCAGCGTGGACCAGGCGAAGAAGAACCTCGCCGACGAGATACCGGCGGGCACCCGCTTCGAGCGGGTCGAGGACCGGGCGCAGCGCGCCTGGGACGACATCCTGGGCCGGGTACGGGTGGAGGGCGCGGACCACGACCAGCTCACCACGCTCTACTCCAGCCTGTACCGGCTCTACCTCTACCCCAACTCCGGTTTCGAGAACACCGGTTCGCTCGCCCGGCCGAAGCAGAGTTACGCGAGCCCGTTCTCCCCGAAGACCGGGACGGACACCCCGACACGGACGGGCGCGAAGATCGTCGACGGCGAGGTGTACGTCAACAACGGGTTCTGGGACACGTACCGGACGACCTGGCCCGCGTACTCCTTCCTCACCCCGAAGAAGGCGGGGTCGCTCGTCGACGGCTTCGTCCAGCAGTACAAGGACGGCGGCTGGATCTCCCGCTGGTCCTCCCCCGGCTACGCCGACCTGATGACGGGCACCAGTTCGGACGTGGCCTTCGCGGACGCGTACGTCAAGGGCGTCGGCTTCGACGCGGAGGCGGCGTACGAGGCGGCCCTGAAGAACGCGACGGTGGCGCCGCCGAGCGCGGGCGTGGGCCGCAAGGGCACGGAGACCTCGTCGTTCCTCGGCTACGCCTCGACCGAGACCCACGAGGGGCTGTCCTGGTCGCTGGAGGGCTACCTCAACGACTACGGCATCGCGAAGATGGGCGAGGCGCTGTACAAGAAGACCGGGAAGGCCCGGTACAAGGAGGAGTCGGCGTACTTCCTCAACCGCGCCCGGAACTACGTCTCGCTCTTCGACCGGGACGCGGGCTTCTTCCAGGGCCGGAACCTGAAGGGCGACTGGCGGGTCCCGTCGGAGAAGTTCGACCCGAGGATCTGGGGCTACGACTACACGGAGACGAACGCGTGGGGTTACGCGTTCACGGCCGTGCAGGACTCCCGCGGGCTGGCCAACCTCTACGGGGGGCGCGCGGGCCTGGCCGAGAAGCTGGACACGTACTTCGCGACGCCGGAGACGGCCGAGGCCGAGTTCAAGGGCTCGTACGGCGGGGTCATCCACGAGATGACGGAGGCACGCGACGTACGGATGGGCATGTACGGCCACTCCAACCAGGTGGCGCACCACGTGACGTACATGTACGACGCGGCGGCGCAGCCGTGGAAGACGCAGGAGAAGGTCCGCGAGGTGCTGGGCCGGCTCTACACCGGCAGCGAGATCGGCCAGGGCTACCACGGTGACGAGGACAACGGCGAGCAGTCGGGGTGGTACCTCTTCTCGGCGCTCGGCTTCTATCCGCTGGTGATGGGCAGCGGGGAGTACGCGGTGGGCTCGCCGCTCTTCACGAAGGCGACCGTCCGGATGGACAACGGGCGCACGCTGGTCGTCAAGGCGCCGAAGAACAGCGAGAAGAACATCTACGTGCAGGGCATGAAGGTCAACGGGAAGAGCTGGAACTCGACGGCGCTGCCGCACGAGGTGCTGGCGCGCGGCGGCACGGTGGAGTTCGCGATGGGTCCCCGGCCGTCGTCCTGGGGCTCGGGCAAGGCCGCGGGCGGCCAGGGCCGGGACGCGGCGCCGGTCTCGATCACGCAGGACGACAAGGTGCCCACGCCGCGCACCGACGCCCTGACGGGGACGGGCCCGCTCTTCGACAACACCTCGCGCACGGAGGCGCCGGTCACGTCGGTGGAGCTGCCGGTCGCGTCGGCGACGAAGGCGGTCCAGTACACGCTGACGTCGGCCACGGCCGGGGAGGCGCCGACCGGGTGGACGTTGCAGGGCTCCACGGACGGTACGACGTGGCGGACCCTGGACACCCGGTCGAAGCAGTCCTTCGGCTGGGACCGGCAGACCCGTGTCTTCACGGTGGCGAAGCCGGGGTCGTACCCGAAGTACCGCCTGGTGAGCGACGCTCCCGCGACCCTGTCGGAGGTGGAGCTGCTGCGCTGACGCCCCGGCGGTAAGGGAGGGGGGGGGGGGGGCGCGCGCCGGGCCCGGGGGGCCCCCCCCCGGCACCGCGCGCGGCGCCGGGGGGGGGCGGTGGGCGCGCGGGCGCCGG
>NZ_JBHZDA010000082.1:0-3989 GCF_042755665.1 Streptomyces sp. NPDC059142 | reverse complement strand
GTGGGGGGGGGGGTGTCCCCGGCCGCTGGCGGGTTCCCCCGCCCCTTTCAGTTCCGCGTCCCGCGTCCGGTTCCGCTGTCCCGTTCCGCTGTCGGGTCTGCCGTCCCGTTCCGCTGTCCCGGTCTGCCGACCCGGTCCGCTGTCCCGGTCCGCTGTCCCGGTCCGCGGAGGGCGCCGCTCCACGGGTCACCCGGGCGGGGCCGCCGCCAGATCCCGCCCGACGCGCTCGCGCAGCGCCGTGGCCCGGGGGTCGTCGTATCCGTCGAGGAGCTCCAGCGCCCGTGTCCAGTGCGGTACGGCCTCCGCGGGGGCGGTGGCGTGGAGCAGGTCCGCGAGCCCGTCCAGTGCCCGCGCCTCGTCCCAGGCGTCGCCCAGCTCGCGGTGGGCCGTGACCGCCTGCCGTTGGAAGTGCGCGGCCTCCTCGTCCCGGTCGAGCGCGCGGTAGGCGAGGGCCGCGCCGTGCCATGCCTGGGCCTCGCGGCTGCGGTCGCCGAGCCGGCGGTGGAGCGTCGCGGAGCGCTGGTACGACTCCAGGGCGTCGGCGAGCGCGCCGCTCACGCGCTGGGCGTCGCCCAGGGGCAGCAGCCAGTACCCCTCCAGCCGGTGGTCGCGCAGCGCGAGCGCGATGTCGAGCGCGGCCCGCGCCGAGGCGAGGGCCTCCTCCGTCTCGCCCCGCTCGCACGCGATCCGGCTCAGCAGGCGCAGGATGTTGCCCTCGCCCCGCTGGTTCTCCAGCGAGCGGTGGGCCTCCAGCGCCTGCCGGGTGACGGTGGCGGCCTCCGGGAGCCGTCCTGCCTCGTAGTGGGTGCTGGCGAGGTTGGAGAGCGCGGTGGCCGCCCAGTGGTCCGAGCCCTGCTCGCGGAAGACGGCGATGGCCTCCTCGAAGTGGTCGGCCGCCTGGTCGAGTTGACGGCCGCGGAGGTGGAACAGGCCGATCAGATTGAGGGAATGGGCCTCGCCGAGCCGGTCCCCCAGCTCGCGCCAGATCACCAGGGCGCTCTGGTGGCTCTCGTGGCTCTCGGTGAGGTGGTTGACCCGGGCGTAGCCCATGCCCAGCTCCGTGAGGAGCAGCGCCTCCCCGGCGCGCTCGCCCAGCCGCCGTGCGGCCTCCAGGCCGATCCGGCCGACGGCCGGCCAGTCCGCCGGCGGGGCGGAGGGGTAGCGGGCGTTGGCCAGTACGGCGGCGAGCTTCCAGGCGCGTTCGTCATGTCCGGTGGAGGCGGCGGTGCGGACGGCCTGGAGCAGGTTGGTGTGTTCGCGCTCGGCCCAGTCCACGGCGGCGTCGTACTCCGTGAACGCACCCGGGCGCACGCCGTCGGCGGGCGGGGCGAGGTCCAGATGGGGTTCGGCGGGGCTGATCCAGCTCTGGGCCGCGTCGGCGGTGTGCAGATACCAGTCGAGTACGCGGTGGAGGGCGGCGTCCCGCTCCGCGGCCGGCTCCTCCTGGGTCGCCTGGTCGGTGGCGTAGGCGCGCAGGAGGTCGTGGAACTGGTAGCGGTCGGGCCCGGTCTGCTCCAGCAGGTGGGCACCGACGAGGGAGTCCAGCAGTTGCCGGCCGCGCCCCGCGGGCAGCGCGCTGAGCGCGGCGGCGGCGTGCAGGCCGAACTCGGGTCCCGGGTGGAGTCCGAGCAGCCGGAAGAGACGGGCGGCCTGGTCGGGCAGGGCGCGGTAGGACCAGGCGAAGACCGTACGGACCGCTTCTGCCTCGTCGTCGTCACCGGTGGAGAGCGCGTCCCACAGGGCGCTCTCGTCCCGCAGGTCCGCGATCAGGTCGTCGAGCCGCATGTGCGGGTGGCTGGCGGCGCGTTCGGCGGCGATCCGCAGCGCCAGCGGCAGCCGGGCGCAGAGTTCGGCCAGTTCGGTGAGCTTGTCCGCGTCGTCCTCGGGCCGGTATCCGGCGGTGACCGCGCGGAGCAGGGCGACGGCCTCGGGCTGGGGCAGGGTGCCCAGCGTCAGCCTGCGCGCCCCGTCCCGGACGGCGAGCCCGGAGAGCCTGCTGCGGCTGGTCACGACCACGAGGCAGTCCTTGCTGCCGGGGAGCAGCGGGCGGACCTGGGCGACCGTGGCCGCGTTGTCGAGGATGATCAGTATCCGCCGGTCGGCGAGGAGGGAGCGGTACAGCGCGGCGGCTGCGTCGGGATCCTGCGGCACGGAGGAGCTACGTACCCCGAGCGCGGGCAGGAAGCGGTGCAGGGCCTCCTGGGCGGTGACCGGCTCCCCCGGGTCGTAACCGCGGAGATTGACGTAAAGCTGCCCGTCGGGGAAGCGTTCCTGGACCTGATGGGCCCAGCGCAGGGCGAGCGAGGTCTTTCCCGCGCCGGCGGTGCCCGCGATGACACAGACGGAGATGACCAGCGGACGGCCTTCTTCGTCGGCCAACACGGCGTTCAACTGGTTCAGTTCGTCCGTGCGGTTGACGAATTGTCTTACATCGGCGGGGAGTTGACGTGGGGTGTGATTCGAGGGGCCGTCATCCGCCGGTGCGTGGCGCTCATGGAAATGAATTCCGCCGCTGACACTTCCCGCCTGTACGACATCGCGGGATTTCCCCGACAGGTCGTTTCGCGACGAGCCGGGGTAACCCTCGCTTCTGCTGGACTCGTTGATCGCCTGGGGCCTTTCGTGTGGATCTGGCTGGATCAGGGGACGGGGACCGGTGCCGTGGATCGCGGGGCGGAGAGGGAAGGCGACGCGGGAGCGCCCTGTCCCCCGCATCCGCCGCCGACGCCGCGCGGCGCGGTGGCCGCACGTCGAGAGCCCGGCCGGACCCCCGACGGAAAGCCCTCAATCCGCATTCGGTGCGGGGGCGGGTGCGGGTGCCGGTCCCGGCGGAGGAAGGTGGGCCACCTCGCGGTCGAAGTAGCTCGTCACATCCTCGCCCGCCCGGTAGAGGTACTTGATGTAGCTTTCCCAGACCCCCACGACCTCGGGGTCGGTATGACGGACCGCGCCGTCGGGGACGCCGGATTCGGTGTAGAGCACCTGATACAGCACGTCACCGCCGAGGACGACCAGCTCCGGCAGGAGACCGTCGCTCTCCGACGGTGCCACCAGCTCGGCGCCGACCACTCTCACCCGCATTCCGCATTCCGCCTGCTGCCGCAGCGAGTGCAGCTCCCACTGCAGGTACGGCGTCAGCGGCTGTTCCACCACCCTTACCCGATGGAACAGGGAATTGCGCCGCTCGTCCTCACGGGCGGCGGCGAGAAGATTCTCGCGCCGTTCCTCCATGAGCCTCAGCGATTCCGCCCAGTCCCCGCGGGAAAGCGCGTCACGACTGGGACTGCCCTGTTCCTCGAAGTGCTGCCGGCGCTCCAGTTTCCACGAGTCCCGGTCGTGGATTGCCTCGTCCCGCTCCCAGAACTCCCGCTTGTAGCTTTCCCCGGAAAGGCGCACACCCTGCTCGCGGCGCAGGGCGGGGGCGCCGAGGTCAAGCATCGGTGATATCCGGTTTGGCGGCCCGGAGCATGTTCCCGGGGATGACCACGAGCCGCTCGTCCGCGGCGAGCGCGACGCCGTCCGGCAGCCGGGGCGCGTAGTGGGACGTGAGGTCCGTGCCGATCACGGCGATATCACCGTTGTCGAGCTGCCAGATGTCCGGGCACTGATCCTTTCCGTCGGAATTCCCTAATTCCTTCGCCGATTTTCCCAGCCGTCGGAAGAATAACGCGGTCGGATCTGCCTCCCAGGCACGTTGCATCCTTGCCTCCACTCGATTTGGTTGAGCACACAACCGCTATCTACTATATATCCGAATGGTTACGCAGAGCAACATACGCCGAGGGCAAGTTCACGCCAATACACCCTCCCCACAACCGGAATCAACGGTACGGCGACCGTGCGTGACCGATACCCGCCAAAGAAACAGTCGATCTCCACACCTGTCGGACGGATGATCCGATTAATGAAACGCACCGGATGGTTCGATGCTTCCCGGACCCACCCCCGCATACGCCGAGGGCCGTGCCCCGTACGCGAACGTACGGGGC
>NZ_JBHZDA010000081.1:26853-32487 GCF_042755665.1 Streptomyces sp. NPDC059142 | reverse complement strand
GCCCGATGTCCCCTCCGGCGCCGACGACGCCACGCCGATGGCCGCCGAGCCGGACTCCGCTCAGGAGTCCGGGCCGGCGGCCCCCGCCGGGGACATCCAGGACGCGGCTCTGCTGGCCCAGCTCGACCAGGTCCGTACGGCGCTCGGCGAGCGCACGGGGGACCTCCAGCGGCTCCAGGCCGAGTATCAGAACTACCGCAGGCGCGTGGAGCGGGACCGGGTCTCCGTCAAGGAGATCGCGGTCGCGAACCTGCTGACCGAACTGCTGCCCGTGCTCGACGACATCGGCCGGGCGCGCGACCACGACGAGCTGGTCGGCGGCTTCAAGTCCGTCGCCGAGTCGCTCGAAGCGGTCACGGTCAAGCTGGGTCTCCAGCCGTTCGGCACGGAGGGCGAGCCCTTCGACCCGACGATCCACGAGGCCCTGATGCACTCGTACGCGCCGGACGTCACGGAGACGACGTGCGTCGCGATCCTCCAGCCCGGGTATCGGTTCGGCGAGCGGACGATCAGGCCCGCCAGGGTCGCGGTGGCCGAGCCACAGCCGGGCGGCAAGACCAAGTCCGCGGAGGAGCAGGCGGATGCGGCCGATGACAGGGAGAACGGTGGCCCCGACGAGGGGTGACGGAGCGGAAACACCGGCCGCGGCCGGCGCGCGACGCGCCGGCCGCGTGCCGGACACAGGTGACGCGGTGGCCGGCGGTGCCGGTGCGGGCGGAGAGGAGGGACGTCGAGGATGAGCACGAAGGACTTCGTGGAGAAGGACTACTACAAGGTTCTCGGCGTTCCCAAGGACGCCACCGAGGCCGAGATCAAGAAGGCGTACCGGAAGCTCGCCCGCGAGTTCCACCCGGACGCCAACAAGGGCGACGCCAAGGCGGAGGAGCGCTTCAAGGAGATCTCCGAGGCGAACGACGTCCTCGGCGACCCCAAGCGGCGCAAGGAGTACGACGAGGCGCGCTCGCTCTTCGGCAACGGCGGATTCCGGCCGGGGCCCGGCGCGGGCGGCAACGGCTCGTTCAACTTCGACCTGGGCGACCTCTTCGGCGGCGGCCAGGGCGGTCCGCAGGGCGGCCCTGCGGGGGCCGGCGGCTTCGGCGGCGGGCTCGGGGACGTCTTCGGCGGGCTGTTCAACCGCGGCGGACCCGGCACCCGTACGCAGCCGCGCCGCGGCCAGGACATCGACACCGAGGTGACGCTGAGCTTCACCGAGGCCGTCGACGGGGCCACGGTCCCGCTGCGGATGTCCAGCCAGGCGCCGTGCAAGGCGTGTTCGGGCACCGGCGACAAGAACGGCTCACCGCGGGTCTGCCCGACCTGTGTCGGCACCGGACAGGTGTCGCGCGGTTCGGGCGGCGGCTTCTCGCTGACCGACCCGTGCGTGGACTGCAAGGGACGCGGGCTGATCGCCCAGGACCCGTGCGAGGTGTGCAAGGGCAGCGGGCGTGCCAGGTCCTCGCGGACCATGCAGGTCCGGATCCCGGCGGGCGTCAGCGACGGCCAGCGGATCAGGCTGCGCGGCAAGGGCGCTCCCGGCGAGCGCGGCGGACCCGGCGGCGACCTGTACGTCGTCGTCCATGTCGACGCGCACCCGGTCTTCGGCCGCAAGGACGACAACCTCACCATCACCGTGCCCGTCACCTTCACGGAGGCGGCGCTCGGCGGCGAGGTGCGGGTGCCCACGCTGGGTGGCCCCCCGGTCACGCTGAAACTGCCCGCGGGCACCCCCAACGGCCGTACGATGCGGGCCCGTGGCAAGGGCGCCGTACGCAAGGACGGCAGCCGCGGCGACCTGCTGGTCACCGTCGAGGTGGTCGTGCCCAAGGACCTCGGCGGCCAGGCGCGCGACGCGCTGGAGGCGTACCGGAAGGCGACCGCGGACGAGAACCCGCGGGCGGAGCTGTTCCAGGCGGCGAAGGGAGCATGACCCGATGGACAGGGACGGGCGGCGGCGGCCGTCCTCAGCGTTCGGCAGGGCGGCGTACACGCTGACCGAGGAGACGCCGGTGTACGTCATCTCGGTGGCGGCCCAGCTCTCCGGGCTGCACCCGCAGACCCTCAGACAGTACGACCGTCTGGGCCTGGTCTCGCCGGACCGTACGGCGGGCCGTGGGCGGCGCTACTCGGCCCGGGACATCGAACTGCTCCGCCAGGTGCAGCAGCTCTCGCAGGACGAGGGCATCAACCTGGCCGGGATCAAGCGCATCATCGAGCTGGAGAACCAGGTCGCCGCGCTCCAGGCCAGGGTCGCCGAGCTGTCGTCCGCGGTGGACGGCGCGGCGGCGGCGATGCGGCAGCGCGAGGCCCAGGTGCACGCCTCGTACCGCCGGGACCTGGTGCCCTACCAGGACGTGCAGCAGACGAGCGCCCTGGTGGTCTGGCGCCCGAAGCCCAAGCGCGCGACGGACTGACCTCGGGCGCGCGAGGGACGCGAGCCGTTCACCGCGGTGGGAAGCCCCGGCCGGGAGACCCGGGCCGGGGCTTCCCACCGTTGTGCCACCGGGCGGGGGCGTCCGGCCGCAGGGGGCGTAGGGCGCGTACGGGGAGCGCGGTCAGCCCAGTTTGCGTTCCTCGGCGGCGGCCTCGGAGCCCCACCACACCCCGAGCGAGAACAGGGTGTCCACGCCGACGACCTCGTACAGCTTGTTCAGGTCGGTGTTGACGGTGCGCAGGCTCACGTCCAGCTCGCTGGCGATCTGCTTGAGGGTGCGGCCCTCGCGGAGCTTGTTGAGGATGCGCCGCGAGCGCCCCGTGGTGACGATGCCCTCCCTCGGCCGGAACCGCCCGCCCATCCAGGGCTCGGCCCGCTCCCACTGCTGGTCGAAGAGATGATGGAGGAAGGCCACCATGCCGGGGTGCGTCACCTTGAACGCGGTCATTCTGTTCGGCTCGTCCCGGTGGTCGGAAATGATGGCGAATCTTCTGTCCACGAGGATCATTCGCTCGAAATCGGAGGCGAGGGTACGTATCTCCGCGCCGTGCGCGGACATGGTCGTGGCCCACTCCTGTTCCGCGGCGCGGGTGCGGGCGGCCTGTGAATAGATCGTGCGGCGGGCGATACCCCGCTGGAGGAGATTGATCTCGCGGGGAACGACCGCGGCGAGTCCTTTCGCGGAGCGGTTCACCGGATGTGCCGTATACATGTGGGATTGCGCGTAATCCGCTGCCTGCATGATGGCGGCATTGACGTGTTCGAGCCGGTCGAGAAACTCGATTCCGTTACCGGTGGGCGATTCGTGCGTCCGCATGTCGCGGTACAGCTCGTCGAGCTGGTGCATGCGCTGGAGGTGACGGGCGATGCCGGCGCGCTCCTCGGCCATCGCGGTCTGCTCGGCGTGGTGCAGGTCGGCCACGCCCCACCGGTCGGAGTGCGGGTCGTGCACGGCCAGTCCGAGGGCGATCAGCTCCGTGCAGCCCGGCTCCGCCCGCTCCACCTGTTCGCCCCGTACGAGCCGGCGCAGCAGGTTGTGCGCCCCCGCCGACACAGCGGGCGACGGTTCTCTGTGGGTCACCGCGTCCGGTTGTGTCATATGTCCCTCCTGCGTGGTTCCGCAGTGCTGCACGGTTCCGCAGTGCGCATCAGTGCAGTCGAGTTTCGCTTGATCCGGGCAGGCCTGTGTCGGCACTCTACAGAGAGTGACCGAGGCCATCGCCGAGTTCTCGCCGTGCAGGGGCGGTGGTTCGGCGTCCGGTTCAGGGAATTCGAGCTGATTCGGGTCGATTCAGTCGGTGCCTTCCCTCTCTCTGTTCACGCTGGTTTTCGTTTGTGGGCGGTGCGGAGCGAGGTATGTCGAGGTGTTTCGAAATGCCGGGTCAGCGCTCCTGGTCCAGGATTCCCGAGTGGGCGATCAGATAGCCGAGCTGTGCCCTGCTTCCGCTGCCGAGCGTGGTGGCGAGTTTGGCGATGTGGGCGCGGCAGGTCCGTACGTTCATCCCCAGACGCCGGGCTATGGCCTCGTCCACGTACCCCTCGATGAGCAGTTTCGCGATCGATCGCTGGACGCCGGAGACGCCGTCGGGCGTCGGCTCGTACGAGACCTGTTCGGTGAGGGGGGTGGCGCGCCTCCAGAGCTGTTCGAAGACCTGGGCCAGATAGTCGACGAGCGCCGGATGGCGCAGTTCCAGGGCGACCGCGCGGTCGGAGCGCGCCGGGATGTACGCGACGGTGCGGTCGAAGATGATCAGCCGCTCGACCAGCTCCTCCAGCGTCCGGATCTCGACGTTCCCCTCGGCGAGCCGTTCGGCGTAGGCGAGCGTGCCCTGGCCGTGCCGGACGGTGTGCTGGTACAGGGTGCGGATGCTGACCCCGCGGTCCACCACGAGCTGGCCGCGCTCCAGCCCCTGTTCGAGCGCGTCGGCGCTGCGGACACCTCCTGGCTGGACGGTCAGGACCTCCGTTCTGCACGCGGCCGTGGCGAGGTCGATGGCCGCGTTGATCCGTCCCTTGCCCTCCAGGACCGTGATCGCGTGGGCGCTCGGCGGCCCCTGCGAGGCGATCGCCATGAACGGCTCGAAAGCGTCGGTGAGGGCCACCGCGAAGTGCCGGCGCTCCTGGATCTCCCGCTCGATGGGGTTGAGCCGCTGGGAGAGCGCGGCGGACGGCGGAACCGGTCGCAGCCAGTCCGGATCGTCCGGGTCCGGATGGAGGAGCGGGAACTCCATGAGGCAGGGAGCGGCCTCGGCCTCGCTCCGGGCGAGGCGTCCGGAGCGCAGCGCGCTGGCGTAAAGCCGCCTGCCGTCTTCACATAGATCAGTGACGGCATGGGGATGTGTCGGTTTTGTGATGCTTTCGGTCAAATCTCCACCCCTCAGGGTCCTGAACATGCAGGAACATGATGCCTCGTCCCGGTGGTGTTGACGTGTCCGAATGAGACATCGTCTAGATGGCGGGGGAGAGGAATCCATCAAGTGAGGACGAAGCCGACTATGTATAAGAGAATGCTTCGCGCGGTGGTTGCCACTGCTTTCTCTGCGGCTCTGGCCTACGGTGTGCTGGGTGTTGCCGGGGAGATCTCCTGGACCAGCGCTCCGGCCGGTTCGGCCGGCCAGACCACCGCGGTGGGGGAGATCTCCTGGACCAGCACTCCGGCCGGAACCGTCGTCCGGGCCGCGGACGGGGAGATGACCACCGAGGAGATCTCGTGGACGGTGGCCCCGAAGGCGGCTTCGGGTGACGCCGGCGACATCGAGTGGGGCAGTACCCCGGCCGGCATCACGGCATGACCGTCCCGCCGGACGATCGGGTCTTCCGGCGCGAGATGGCCACGGCGTACCGATCGGGGTGGCACTTCATCGATCTGGTCACGGCCATCCCCCACCGAGGAGACTCGTTGATGGTCACTCTCTTCGGAGAGCCGATCGTCGTCGTGCGTGAGGAGGACGAGGACGTACGTGCCTACCGCTGCCTCCGCAGGCCGCGCGGGGCTCCACGCCCGGTCCGCTGCGCCATCCGCTACGACATGATCTTCGTCAACCTCGACCAGCGTGACCACCAGCTCGTCGGAGCACCACAGACCACCCTCGCCACCCCCCGCAGTGGGGGGGGGGGGGGGCCGGGGTGTGGGGGGGCGAGCGCGGGGAGTCGAAGGGAGACAAGGAGGAACTCACACCCCCCCCCCGCGCGGGGGGGGCGAG
>NZ_JBHZDA010000081.1:0-26843 GCF_042755665.1 Streptomyces sp. NPDC059142 | reverse complement strand
TTACTCTCACCAGCACTCTATTTATATAACTCCGGCGCCCCCAGCCCCCCCCCCCCCGCCCCGTCTGTCTCAACAAACACCGCGCCCCGCCGTTTGCGCTGCCCGGATTCTTCCCGGATTCCTCCCGGATCCCGCCCGGCCCCCTCCGGGTGGGTGCGGACCCTTCGCTGTCTTCCCGGCCCGGCGCGCGGACACCCGTGCGCCGGGCCTTTCGCGGTCCGTACCGGTGGTGCGCGCGCCGGAACGCGAGAAAATCGGGGGAGCGGGCGGTTTTTCCGGGCGGTGCCCAGCCGAGTCAGCCTTGAGTGGAATAGACTCAACTTTGCGTAGGTTCTCGCTGTCAGGGATGCGGCGGGCCGGTTGAGACCGGAGCGGCGTTTTCCCGTACCCGTAGGGGATCACGCAAGGGATCGCGTGAGGATCCTGTGAGGGATCACGTGATCGTTCCGTGAGGGATCACGCGAGAACGCGCGCAGAACTCGTGCAAGGAGGAGAGGGCCCACGTGGACGCCGAGCTGACCAACAAGAGCCGGGATGCGATCAACTCCGCCACCAGTCGGGCGGTGGCGGCGGGGCATCCCGATCTGACCCCCGCGCATCTGCTGCTCGCGCTGCTGGAGGGCCAGGACAACGAGAACATCACCGACCTGCTGGCCGCCGTCGACGCCGACCAGGCGGGCGTACGGGCGGCCACGGAGCGGCTGCTCGCCGCCGGGCCCAGCGTCACCGGGTCGACCGTCGCACCCCCGCAGCCCAACCGCGACCTGCTCGCCGTCATCGCCGACGCGGGCCGCCGGGCGAAGGAGCTGGGCGACGACTACCTCTCCACCGAGCACCTGCTCATCGGCATCGCCGCCAAGGGCGGTCCGACGGGGGAGATACTGGCCCGGCAGGGGGCAGCGGCTGACCGGCTCCTGGACGCGTTCGAAAAGGCAAGGGGAGGGCGCCGGGTGACCACACCGGACCCGGAGGGCCAGTACAAGGCCCTGGAGAAGTTCGGCACCGATTTCACCGCGGCCGCCCGCGACGGCAAACTCGACCCGGTCATCGGCCGGGACCAGGAGATCCGGCGCGTGGTGCAGGTGCTGTCGCGCCGTACGAAGAACAACCCGGTCCTGATCGGCGAACCGGGCGTCGGCAAGACGGCCGTGGTCGAGGGACTGGCGCAGCGCATCGTCAAGGGCGACGTGCCGGAGTCGCTGAAGAACAAGCGGCTGGTCTCGCTGGACCTCGGCGCGATGGTCGCGGGCGCCAAGTACCGCGGCGAGTTCGAGGAACGCCTCAAGACCGTCCTCTCCGAGATCAAGGAGAGCGACGGGCAGATCATCACCTTCATCGACGAGCTGCACACCGTCGTCGGCGCGGGCGCCGGCGGCGACTCCTCGATGGACGCGGGCAACATGCTCAAGCCGATGCTGGCCCGCGGCGAGCTGCGCATGGTCGGCGCGACCACCCTCGACGAGTACCGCGAGCGGATCGAGAAGGACGCCGCGCTGGAGCGCCGCTTCCAGCAGGTGCTGGTCGCCGAGCCGACCGTCGAGGACACCATCGCGATCCTGCGCGGTCTCAAGGGCCGGTACGAGGCCCACCACAAGGTGCAGATCGCGGACGCGGCCCTGGTGGCCGCCGCGACCCTCTCCGACCGGTACATCACCTCGCGCTTCCTCCCCGACAAGGCCATCGACCTGGTCGACGAGGCCGCGTCCCGGCTCCGTATGGAGATCGACTCCTCACCGGTCGAGATCGACGAGCTCCAGCGCTCCGTGGACCGCCTCCGCATGGAGGAGCTGGCCCTCAAGAACGAGTCGGACCCCGCCTCCAAGCAGCGCCTGGAGAAGCTGCGCCGCGACCTCGCCGACCGTGAGGAGGAGCTGCGCGGCCTCACCGCCCGCTGGGAGAAGGAGAAGCAGGGCCTGAACCGGGTCGGTGAACTGAAGGAGCGCCTGGACGACCTGCGCGGCCAGGCCGAACGCGCCCAGCGCGACGGCGACTTCGACACCGCCTCCAAGATGCTCTACGGGGAGATCCCCAACCTGGAGCGCGAGCTGGAGGCGGCGGCGGAGGCCGAGCAGGAGGCCGCCAAGGACACCATGGTCAAGGAGGAGGTCGGCCCGGACGACATCGCCGACGTCGTCGGCTCCTGGACCGGTATCCCCGCGGGCCGGCTGCTGGAGGGCGAGACGCAGAAGCTGCTGCGCATGGAGCAGGAGCTGGGCAAGCGGCTGATCGGCCAGAGCGAGGCGGTCCAGGCCGTCTCCGACGCCGTACGCCGCACCCGCGCCGGTATCGCCGACCCGGACCGGCCCACCGGCTCGTTCCTCTTCCTCGGCCCGACCGGTGTCGGCAAGACCGAACTGGCCAAGGCGCTCGCGGACTTCCTCTTCGACGACGAGCGGGCCATGGTCCGTATCGACATGAGCGAGTACGGCGAGAAGCACTCCGTGGCCCGCCTGGTCGGCGCGCCCCCCGGCTACGTCGGCTACGAGGAGGGCGGCCAGCTCACCGAGGCGGTACGGCGGCGCCCGTACTCCGTGGTCCTCCTGGACGAGGTCGAGAAGGCCCACCCCGAGGTCTTCGACGTCCTGCTCCAGGTCCTGGACGACGGCCGCCTCACCGACGGCCAGGGGCGGACGGTCGACTTCCGCAACACCATCCTGATCCTGACGTCGAACCTGGGCAGCCAGTACCTGGTCGACCCGACGATCACCCCGGAGCGCAAGAAGGAGCAGGTCCTCCAGACCGTACGGGCCTCCTTCAAGCCGGAATTCCTCAACCGCCTGGACGACCTGGTGGTCTTCTCCGCCCTGTCTCAGGACGAGCTGGCCCATATCGCGGGCCTCCAGATCGCCCGCCTCGCCAAACGCCTCGCGGAACGCCGCCTCACCCTGGAGGTCACTCCGGAGGCCCTCACCTGGCTGGCGGAAGAGGGCAACGACCCGGCCTACGGAGCCCGCCCCCTGCGCCGCCTGGTCCAGACGGCGATCGGCGACCAGCTCGCGAAGGAGATCCTGGCGGGCGACATCGCGGACGGCGACACGGTCCGGGTGGACCGCGTCGGCGACAGCCTGATGGTCGGAAGGGGCGCGACGGAGCCGCCGTCCCTGGCGAAGACGGTGTAGGCGGCCCCGGCCCGGTGGCTTCGGCAGGCCCGTCACCCGCTGGGGTGGCGGGCCTGTCCGCAGGAGCGCCGCTACGGGCGCCTCGGAGCTCTCTCCGCTCAGCGACTTCAAGCCGCGCAAGGGCGAGAACGTCGAGCGCCGCTATCCGGCGGGCAACTACGGCGCCGTACCGCTCCTGCCGGAGACGGCTTTCGAGGACATGCTCAAGAAACACCGGGGGACTCAGGGCGAAGGCGTTTCCGCGTGAGGGATCGGGCCGGCGGCGCGGTCCGGCCCGCTCCGGTCCGGCGGTCCTCCCGGACGCTGCTGGTCGTCTGCGGCCGCCAGTACCTCCAGGGGTACGGCATCAAGGTCCCCGTCTGAACCCCCTGCTTCGAGCTGTGGCTGCTGCTCCATTTCACCGACCACCACGCGTTTGTCGACACGTACCGGAAACTTCTGCCACTGCTCCAGAAGCACGTCCCCGGCTACGACAAGACGCGCGTCGCGTTCGCGAAGTACCGCGACGCGGTGGGCCGGGCGGCGGAACGGGCGCGGAAGCTGGACCCCACCGGGGCCGAGCACGCCCGTAACCCCTCCACGGGCGTGTGGCAGCTCACGGACCGCATGACAAATCCATGACCCGTGCGGACGCGGATGGGCTTGCCAGGGACCGCCCGGGATGGGAGAGGATGGCAGGAACCGTACGAAGGGAAATACACGGTGAGCATCGACCCGTCCTCGATTCCGAATTTCGGGGGACAGCCCCAACCGCAGGGTGAAGGACCGGCGGGCCCCGTCGTCCCCGACCAGGATCTGGTCAAGCAGCTCCTGGAACAGATGGAGCTGAAGTACGTCGTCGACGACGAGGGTGACCTCGCGGCTCCCTGGGAGGAGTTCCGTACCTACTTCATGTTCCGTGGCGAGGAGGACCAGCAGGTCTTCTCGGTGCGGACGTTCTACGACCGGCCGCACCCCATCGAGGAGAAGTCCAAGATCCTCGACGCGATCGACGACTGGAACCGCCGCACCCTGTGGCCCAAGGTCTACAGCCACATCCACGAGGAGGGCGACGGCCCGCCCACCGTCCGCCTCATCGGCGAGGCCCAGATGCTGATCGGCATGGGGGTCAGCCTGGAGCACTTCGTGTCGTCGACGGTGAGCTGGGTGCGCGCCTCGATCGAGTTCGACAAGTGGCTCGTGGAGCAGTTCGGCCTGGAGCCCGGCGACGAGAAGCCCGAGGACGTCTGAGCCACGTCCTTCCCGCCGCAGGCGAACCGATGAGCCCGTCCCCGGGTGGGGCGGGCTCATCGGCGTCCCGGGCCGTTCCTCCCGTGGATTCCGGTCGGCGCCTTGACCTTCCATGAACGGGGCCACACCTCCGCCTGGCCCACGTGTGCGCGACGATGTCCGTGCGTCGGTGAAATCCCGAACGGGTGGGATTGGCGGTTCGCATGGCGAGCTGTGAGGCATCTTCCCTAGGCTGCGTCGGCATGGAGGGGCGGTGATTGACGGCCGCCTCACGGCGACAGGCGCGGGAGAGCGACCGGGTGGACCGTTACAGCAAAGTCGGCAAGTTGGTTCGGGACCGGATTCCACAGATCATCCGGGAGGACGGTGCTGAGGCGGTCACCTACACCGCGAGCCCGGAGGAATACCGCAGTCGGCTGCGGGACAAGCTCGGTGAGGAAGTCGCCGAGTTCCTCGAAGCGGACAGGGCGTCGGCGCCCGAGGAGCTCGCGGACGTGCTGGAAGTCGTGCGGGCACTCGCTGCGGATCTCGGGGTCGACGCGGACCAGCTGGAGAAGATCCGCGAAGCCAAGGCCGATGAGCGGGGCGGCTTCGCCGACCGGATCGTCTGGACGGGCAACCGCTGAGGGCGCGGCCGCCATGGGGCGAGCGGCGTCATGCGTGAGCGGGGGAAGTTTCCGCGCACACCGGTCATCCTCCTGGTCATCCCCCGGCCTTGGCAAGGACGGCATGGCAGACGCCGGTCAGCGGCAGCACGGGGGCCGTACCGGCGGGGACGAGTCCGGCCCGGCGGGCGAGTGCGGTGATCTCGCCGTGGTCCATGCCGCGCTGGAAGGTCCCCTTGCTCCGGCTGGACCAGAAGCCGTCATGGTGGGCGACCCAGCCGCCGTCCGCGGCGGCCCTGGCGATCTCTTCAGGTGAGCGGGTGACGACGACGACATGGCCGCCGGGGCGGGCGAAGGACGCCGCGTCCTTGAGGGCCTGGATCCGCTGCCAGGGGTCAGGCAGCACGTTGAGGACGAACATCGAGGTGACCAGGTCGAAGCCGGTGCGGTCGGGGCGGGGCCGGCCGAAGCCGTCGTACGGGTCGAAGCCTTCGGCGTCCAGGCCCGCCGAGCGGTAGTGGGCGACATCGGTGCCGCGGCCGCAGCCGTGGTCCAGGACGCTGGCGACGGACAGCGGGCCGGTGAGAAACCGGGTCACCGCCCGGGAGGCCGGGGAGGGGACCTGGCGGCTCATGGCGGTCTTATGAGACTGGTACTCCCTCCCGGTGGGCGCGGCCGAGTCCCGGCCGGTGAGGTCGCCGAGGGCGAAAAGCACGTCCCGCGGTTCGGCGGCCCGGAGAGTGACGGGCAGGTCGATCAGCAGCGCGGAGTGGTCGGTGAACGCCGCGGGTCCGGTCCGCACGGACGAGTCGGGGGCGACGGTGGTCGTCGCCGTCAAGTGGTCGCTGAGTAGAGCGAGGTCGCAGCGGAAGCGGCTGGACCTGCCGGATGAGACACGCTCGAAGGTGAAGAGCGGTGCCCCGCCCCCGGTGGTGTCGACCAGACCGGACTCCTGCGTCAACTGCCGCAGAGCCGCGCGTTCGGCAGGGGTGGTGAAGGTGCTGGAATCCTCGCCGAACAGGCCGTCCTCGGGACGGGGGGCGAGGTTGAAGTCCCCGCAGACGAGCAGCGGGCGGCCGTTCTCGGCGGCGGCCATCGCGGTGAGTTCGGCGAGCTGGGCAGTCCGGGAGGCGGCGGCGTAGGCGTCGAGATGTACCTGGAGGACGATCAGCCACTCCAGCTCGATCCGCTGGACCCATGGCCGGGGGGAGGACACCGCGGGCGGGGACAGCTCCTCGGTGATCCAGACGGCCAGGCGTCCGTCGCCGCCGGCGAAGGTGAAGCCGCCGAGTGCAGGCGGTGTCCGATCGGCGGGAGTGAACGGTTCCTGGGCCACGACGACGTCCACGCCGTGCGCACGCAACCACGCGGCGAGGCCGGAGCGGGCGCCGGAGGCGCCGAGGCGCTTGTTGAGGTTGACCGAGGCCAGCAGCACGAAGGTTCTCCCAAGGAGGTGGTCACAGGGGCAGGGGCCGGCCGGAGGCGGCCTCGTCACGGAAGGCGTCCCACAGGACGTTCAGCGGGTGGGAGCCGTCGTACATCTCGCGCTCCCCCTTGCGGGCGAAGACACCGGAGATCAGCTGGAGCGTCGGCGAGAAGTCGTCGGCGAAGTCGATCAGCCGGAACTCCTCGCTGGTGGGCAGACGCCCGTCGACGGCGGCCTCGCCGATGGAGCGGGCACACACCATGCACCCGTAGGTCATGCGGGACCGCAGCAGCGCCAAGCCGTAGTAGATGTCGTCGATCTCCGCTGCGATCTTCAACCGTGAGCGGAAGTCCGGGCCGTACCAGCGCTCGACGAAGTCGGTGATCACCCCGTGGGAGGGGATGACCAGCGGCAGCGTGCGCAGCCTCTCCGCGCTGATGGTCCTCGCGGCGAGTTCGCGGACCGGCAGGTTCGTGAGCAGGGCCAGACCTTCGCGATGCCACTCCTGGAAGTCGTAGTCCGGAGCGACCCGTTCATCCGCGGCCTCGGCCGCAAGGCCTCCGCACAGCAGGTCGACCTGGTTGGAGTCCAGGCGATTCCAGAAGTCGCGGGTCCGCACGTGTACGACCTTGAGCTCGACCTCGCGTTCCATCAGCTGTGGGGCCACCCGCTCCCACACTCGGCCCAGGAAGCCCAGGGTGAACTCGGTGGTCCCCACCGTCAGCGTCGAGCCGAGCCGGCGGCGGGAGCCGGCGATGCCCTGCAACCAGTCGGCGAAGGTGGCCCGTGCCCGCTCGACGACCTCCTGCCCGGTCGGGGTGAACAGGAAGTCCTTGCCCCGGCCCTGCTTGACCACCAGCAACTCGCCGGTGAGCACCTGAAAGTTGCGGTTGAGGATGTCGAGCTGCTTCTGCACGCTGGACTGCTCACGCCCGAGGAGCTTCGCCGCGGCGAGCGCGGTCCCCGCATCGCTGACGACGATCAGGGTTCTGAGCTGGTCCCAGGTCAGGTCCAGCAGATCCGGTGGACAGGACATGAGATCGGCACGGAACCCCTCCGGGCCCGGCACCTTCAACGGCTCCGACGGCACCATGACGCCCTCCCTCGGACGCGGCCTCGACCAGCATGCACTGTCCGTACGGCCAGCAGAACTGAACTTCTCCGCATTTCGCCCCAAGAAAACCTTTGAATGTCCTATCGGACATATGGCTATCCCGGAACATCCCGGGGAACATCTCATCAACCACCTTTGCAGTGCACGGCATTGAAGGTGGCAGTGTCCAACTCACGGGGGTGAGTCATGCTTTCGGCCGCATCGATTACCCGGCTGAGGGGCCAGGGCGTCCTGCGCTGGCCCGGCCAACTGCGCGGCGATGCTCTGCTCTTGACGCTCGGCTCGACATTGCAGCCTCTTGTGGCACCGGGCGGGCCGGTGGTCGATCTCGCCGACCAGTCCAGCATCGACGCCCTTTACGGAGAGCCGGTCACCGACTGGAGGACTCACGAACTGAGGCCCGGCGAGGTGCTGCTGGGATCGGTCGAGGAGCCCCTACAGCTCGGCGCCGGACTGACGGGGATGATCGGCGGGCTCAGCCATCTCGCCCGTGTCGGTCTCGCCGTCCATGTCACCAGCCCGTTCGTGCTGCCCGGCTGGAACGGATATCTGACGGTGGAGATGGTCAACACCGGTCCGGCCATCCTGCGGCTGCACCACGGCATGCCGTTGGCCCGTCTGTTCCTCTTCGCCCTGGAGGGGCCCCGCGCCGAGGCCATCGAGCCCCACCCCTTCTACGGCCGAGAGGCCGAGCTGAAGAGCCGATACGCCGATGAGTACTCCGTCGGCCCGTCCCGGAGGTGACGTTGATGGACTGTCAGTTCTGCGCCGAGTTCCACGCCTGCGAGAAGACGTCCCGGATCATCACCCGGACCACCGGGGGCTGGGTTCTCCTGCCCACCGTCGGCGCTCTCACTCCGGGCTACTGCCTGTTCATGCCGCTGGATCACCTGGATGCCGCCGCCGACGTCACACCGGCCGCCCTGGGCCGGGTCGCTGCGGAGACCGAGGAGATGCGTGCGCTGATCCAGGCCCGCTACGGACCCGTGATCCTCGCCGAACACGGTCCGCGCGACTGCGAGCTGGGCGCCTCTTGTTGCAGCCACTGCCACCTGCACCTCATTCCCGTTCCCTCGCCGGACGCGATCACCACCGCCTACGAGAGGACCGGCGGGCCCGGCCTGCGGCTCGGCTCGATGGCCGACCTGCCGACGGCCGCGAACGGCTCCTACCTCTACCTCTCGCCGCGGCCCGGGGAGCACTACTACTGGCCCTCGGCCGGCTTCCCGCGGCAGTTCGTACGCCGCGTCTGTGCCGACGAGCTCGGCATCGGTGACTTCTTCGACTGGCGCGATCACCCCTTCACCGTCCACCGTGCGCGCACGTTCGCGGAACTCTCCGCCGACCTGCACGTCGCGGACGCCGTCTGAGACCAGGAATGAGACGAGAAGGGGGAACAGTGCGATGGCGACAGCCCTGCCCCGCACGTTGCACGCGCTCGACGCCGCCGAACTGGCCTCGGCGACGAAGGACCGGCGTTGGCCGAAGTGGCAGACCATGGCCTTGCTGCACTCGCTGAAACTGCCCGTGCTGAACGCCTGCCTCGTGGAACCGGGCACCAGTCCGACCGTGGTCGGTATCGCCGCCCGCGCGCTGGCCGCGGCCACCGGCAAGGACACCCTGATGATCCGTTCCGACGGCGGAGCCGAGAAGAAGCAGTACTACCGCGGCGGCAACTCTTTCCCCGTCGAGGAGATCCCGCTCAGGGCGTCCGGGCTTCTGGCGGAACGGCGGGCCGTGATCCTTGCGGAGCCCACCAACCGCTTCACCAACAGACTCACCGTCCTGATGCGCATGGACCGGCCGGCGATCGGACGACCGGGCTCACTCACGCTGGAGGCCCTCGGTCCTGGTTACGACGTCGCAGACCTGACCCGCGGCCAGATCCTGCCGCAGGTGTCCGCCCACCTCGACGACGTCGACTTCGCTCACTACCAGCTGCCCCGCTGGCACGAGTGGAAGATCACGGGGGACCACTGTCCCGGCGGTGAGGAGGCCCGCCGTCACCGGCGCCTTGAACGGCTCGCGGCCCAGACACTCACCGACGGTGGCCACCTCGCGGGTGCGGTCGGTGCCGCGCACGCCGAGACCTGGCTACGGGAGCGAGGCTTCCTGCACCTGTTCGGACCGCAGTCGACCCGCGAGGCCCTGGCCAGACACAGCCGCCGGCTCTTCGAGGACGGCTTCTTCCTGGCCATGTCCCAGCCGAACAGGAACTGGCACTGCCTGGCCACCGCGTTCTCCGTCTTCGACGGGCCCCGCACCGTCTACTGGGACTTGGTCGACGGCGAACGCAAGTACGCCACGACGGCGCCGGCCGCCGACCGGGACAAGGAGCGGGCCGCATGACCACCGAGCCGATCTACCTCGACCACCAGGCGACCACCCCGATGGACGAGCGTGTCCTCCAGGCGATGCTGCCCTATCTCACCCGCGAGTACGGCAACCCCTCCAGTCCACACGTCTTCGGGCAAGCAGCCGCACGGGCCGTCCGCACCGCTCGGCGCCGTGTCGCCGACCTGGTCGGCGCGAGGAATGAGCTGGAGATCGTCTTCACCTCCGGTGCCACCGAGGCCGATCACCTCGCCATCGTCGGTACTGCCCTGGCCGCCCGCCCGCACGGCGGGCATGTCGTCACCACCGCGATCGAGCACAAGGCGGTCCTCGCCGCCTGCCGGCGCCTCGTCGACCACCACGGCTACACAGCCACCCGTGTCGCCGTCGACCGTCACGGCCGCGTCCGCCCCGAAGACATCGCCGCCGTCCTCACCCCGCACACGGTGCTGGTCTCGGTGATGCACGCCAACAACGAGATCGGCACCCTGCAACGGCTCGCGGCGATCGCCGGGATCACCGCTCCACGTGGCATCGTCCTGCACACCGACGCCGCACAGAGCGCCGGCCACGGGCTGTTGGACGTGACGGAACTCGGCGTCGACCTCGCCTCCCTGTCTGCCCACAAACTCCACGGTCCCAAGGGCATCGGCGCCCTCTACATACGCCGCGGCCTGCGCGTCACCGCTCTGCAGACCGGCGGCGGGCAGGAACGCGGACTGCGGGCAGGCACCCCGAACGTCCCGGCGATCGTCGGCTTCGGAGCCGCCGCCCACCTCATCACCCTCGGCGCCATCCCACCGCCACCCCGTGTCCGGGCCCTGCGCGACCGGCTCCAAGGCCGCCTTCTGACGGAGATTCCTGGCGCGACGGTCAACGGTCACCCTCACCGGCGGCTGCCGGGGAACCTCAGCCTCACCCTCCCCGGCATCGAGGCAGCCGATCTCCTCGACCGCGTCCGCGGCATCGCTGCTTCCACCGGCTCGGCCTGCGACACGGGAAGCGGCGAACCCTCCCACGTCCTCACCGCCATCGGCCTCACCCGGGCCCAGGCCCGCGCGACCCTCCGCCTCAGCGTGGGCCGCACCAGCACCGACACCGACATCGACCAGGCCGCCGACCTCCTCGCACGAGCGGCGCACACCATGGCACCGGCGCCTGCCCGATCGGCCTGACCCACCCGGCCTCGTCGCCTCTGCGGAGCCACCATCCCAGCTCTGTGGAGGGAGGTCCTGCGCGCGTGTCCGTGCGGGGTCAGCCTGCCTGGGCGTACGTGACGAAGTCGGCCCAGGCGTGGGGCGCGAGTGCCAGGTGGGGGCCCCCGGCTGTTTTCGAGTCGCGGATGTGGACGGTGCCGGGGGTGGTGGCGATCTCGACGCATGACTCGCCGTTGGTACCGCCGCTGTAGCTGCTCTTGAACCAACTCAGTTCGGAGGCGTCCCCGGCGGAGGCCTTGCGCATCATGTCTCTCCCAGAAGTCTTTCGATGAAGGCCAACGACTCCCGTGGGGGGAGGGCCTGCGCTCGGATGGTGCCATATTGCAGCTCAAGGATGCGGAGGTGCTTCGGATCGGAGACGGGCCGCCCGTTGAACAGGCCGTCGGAGCGCCCTACCGCTGTACCGTCCGGGAACTTCAGCAGATCGATCCTGCCGTCCAGCCCGGGGTGTGCCTCGGTGTTGGTCGGCATCATCTGAAGTGTGACGTTGTGCAACCGCCCCGCCTCCAGCAGACGTTCGAGCTGTTGTCGCCACACCATTGTGCCCCCAACCTGTCGGCGCAGCGGTGCCTCTTCCAGGACGAAATGGATTGACGGAGCCGGGGCGCGGTCGAAGACCGACTGGCGAGCCAGACGGGCGGCCACCATGCGTTCGACATCATCCGGGGAGTACGGTGGCTGCGCGGCCTGGATCACGGCCCGTGCGTGCTCGGGCGTCTGCAACAGCCCGGCGATGATGTTGCACTCGTACACGCCGATCTCGACCGCCTGGGCTTCCAACTTCCCCAGATCCCGAACCTTCTTCGGGTACCGGACCCTCTTCACGTCCTCCCACGTCGCCGCGATGAGGCCATCCGCGCCCAGCACCCCGTCCGCCGCGTTCAGGAAGTCCTGCCGAGGGATCCGCTTGCCGCCTTCGATCTTGTAGACCATGTCCTCGCCGTAGCCGACCGCCTTGCCGAACTCGGCGGCGCGCATCCCCGCCGCCTCGCGGCGAAGCTTCAACTGCCGCCCCACCGTGGTGATGACGGCTACCCCCCATTCGTCGTCCGGGTCCACCTCCCACCCCGGCTCGTCCGCCTCGTCCCTCGGTTGCTCCGCCTCGACGTCCACCGACACCGTGCTCCTCCGTTCTGCCGCGCCGTCCCTCGGCGCCCTGCGCCCTACCCGTAGGAACCGCGCGGACAGTCAGGACAGCACCGGACAAGAGCCGGACAGTGACCGTACGCAACCGCTCCGTCACTCCTCAGGGTAAGCAGATTCGGCCACGCTGAGTGATGTGATTCATGGAAAAGCCGAGACCTCGGCTCAACTCGATCAGCCCGTCCCTGCCTTCAGCGTGCTGCTTTCCTCCACGCGCCGGGGTGCCCGCCTCGCTCGTCTGCTCGCGGAGAGTCAACTCCGGGACTGGGGGCTCCCGTCGGACCCCGGGCGGCTCCTCGTGGCCGAGCTGGCCGCCAACGCCGCGAGCCATGGCCGCGTAGCCGGGCGGGACTTCCGGCTCACGTTGCGTCTTGCCGGGGACGTTCTCCGTATCGAGGTCGCGGACACCCGGCGGGAACGCCTGCCCGTACTCCAACGGCCGCCCTGCGAGGCCGAGTCGGGGCGTGGGCTGTTGCTCGTGGACGCGCTGGCCGACCGGTGGGGGGTCACCGAGGGGCTCTTCCCGCGCAAGACCGTGTGGGCGGAGGTGCGTTGCGCGGGACCGGAACCCGATCCGTCGGGTTCCGGTGGTGCGCGTGGTCTTCCCCAAGGAACGTGAGGAGAAAGAAACCCGCCAAGCCCCACCCCACCCGCCCGTCGCCCACACTCACTCGGGCGGGTGAACATCCCTGGTCGGGCTGGATTTCGTGTCCCCCGGCTGCCTTACGCTCAGCGGGAGCGGACACACCACCGCAGACATACGTCGGCCCCCGGCCGGGACTAGCGATCCCGATCGAGGGCCTGACCAACGAGGAAGAAAGCACCTTCCTGATGGATAGTCGAAACACTAGCGCGCCTTCGGGCGCCCCGTCAGCCGTTGCCGGCGGACGACGCCCCTTACGGGCTAACCCGCGTCCCCGCGTTCGGCCCCCGGCCCCGGCCGCTCATCCCGCCGGTGTCACGCACGACAACTCCCGCCACACCACCCGCTTCACGGTGATCGGCAACCACCTCGCCCAGCACCGCGAGCTGTCTCTGCTCGCCATGGGCCTCGCTCTGCACATCCAGTCGCTGCCCACCGGCGCCCGCGTGGACATCAAGACCCTCGCCGACCGCTTCCCCGAGGGGGCCACCCGTATCGCCGCCGGGCTGCGCGAACTTGAGACGCACGGCTATCTGCGCCGGGTCCGCGAACGTACCCCCGGCGGCCGGATCGTCACCCGTACGATCTCCTGCAACCAGCCGGCGGCGGCCCGGCACCGTACGACCGCAGCGCCCGCACGCGTCGCAACACCGGTCCGCGCCCCGCGCCCGCAGGCTTCACCGGCGCACCAGGCGGACACCGCACCCACCGCGCCCCGGAAGAAGCGGCGGCCCCTGCCCGCCGTACCGCAGCCCGGCTACTCCTCCCCGGATCTCCTCCGGGCGGCCACGGACCTCCTCGCCGGCCTGCGCGTCCACGACCCCCGTTTTCTCCTCTCCGCCTGCGACACCTCGCACCTGGCGCCCGGTGTCGCCGCCTGGCTGGAGCGCGACGTACCGCCCGACGCCGTGTGCCACGCCCTGACCGCCGACCTGCCGCCCGAAGGGCCGCGCCGCCCGGCCGCCCTACTGGCGTACCGCCTGACCGCCCAGTTACCACCCCCGCCCCCGTTCCGCGCACCGGCCGCCCCGGAACCCGTCCGGCACCCGCTCCAGAACTGCGACCACTGCGACCGGGCCTTCCGCGCCCCGGAAGCCGGGCGGTGCGGGGAGTGCCGCCCCACCAGGCCCACGGTCAACCCAGCCACGGATGAGGAGCCGTCCGAGATGCCCCACCGGGCCGATCCCGGCGTTCTCATCCGCCCATGAACAGGACCTTCACACCCATGTTCGCGACAACATGTCCCAGCCGTCCCGGACGGTTAACCTGGCCTGTGCACTCCCAGGAGGACATCATGAGCACTCAGGCCGATCACGGACACGAGCTGGTCCCCCGCCCCGAGCAGACGCCGGACGCCCTGCGTGCCGCCCTTGCTGTCGTCGCCCCCGGCAGCCTGGCCGAGATGCAGCGGACGAAGGACGAGGCGTTCGCCAAGGCCGTCGAGTGGCAGTCGCTCAGTCCGGTGCGGAGCTGGGTGCTGGCCTGGGCGCGGGACATCGAGATCGCCCGCCGCCCCGATCTGTCCGCCCGGCACCACCGGGCGAGCGGCAACCTGGAGCACGAGGATCCGAACGTTGCCCAGGAGGCCCTCCGGGAGCTGACCGCGGTCCTGGACGAGGCCATGAAGGCAGTACGCGCTTGAGCTGGACCTGGGAGTACGTCTTCGGGGCGGAGGAAGCGGCCCGCACCGCACCGCGCTCCTTCCTGGCCGGAGTGGAAGCGAAGGCGGGGGAATTGGTCAGAGCGGCCGAGGCGCTGTACGTGCACGGCCGAAGCCATGAAGGTCTTGATCCGAAGGGCGGGAATCTACCCGTTCCCGGTGGCATGTTCACCTACCAGATCGTCGTACGCAGCGAGCACGTCTACATCGTCCAGATCACGTACCTCGGCTTCTGATGTGCGGTGGCCACTGAGGTACTCGGTCGCTGTATCACGCGGATCACTGAGTACACCCGGCCCGGTGCGGAGCTGGGTGCCGGCCTGGGCGCGGGACATCGAGATCGCCCGCCGCCCCGATCCGTCCGCCCGGCACCACCGGGCGAGCGGCAACCTGGAGCACGAGAGCGGTTCCGCGCCGCCGGGTGCACCCATGCCTGGCGTCGGCCGGTCCGGATTCGGACCGGCGGATTCGGACTGAATCGGATGGTTGTGCGCGACTTCAAGGTGATCGGCCCTTTGGTCGATCACTTTTCGCTGGCTCATCGGGCCCGCGAACGACGTCGTGCGCCGTGCCTGAGCCTCGTGCGTCGGTGTACGGAGCGGAGCCGTCACCCCGGCGGCCGGGGCGGCCGCCACCGGCCGGATCTGATGTCTTCCAGCAACTCCCGGCTCACCACGGTGAAGTGATGCTCCGCGCCCAGGCTGCGCTCGCGGCCGGCGACGACCTCGGCCATGAGTTCGGCTCCGGTCTCCGCCCGTCCCAGCGCGGTCCGGGTCTGAGCGTGGAGCTGCCGGGCCGCGAGGACGGCCGGGTAGGCAGGTCCCAGCACTCGTCGGTAGTCCTCGACGACCTGGCGGATCTCGTCGTCGGCCGCCTGGTGGTGGCCGAGTACGAACTGGGCCCGGGCGTGGTTGTGTCGAGCGCTCAGCGTGACGGCGTGGTCCGGCCCCAGATGCAGGGCGCAGGTGCTCGGCAGCGCCAGAAACGTCTCGTCGGCCTCGGCCTCGGCCGCGATCTCCTCCGCGCTGAGCATCGCCAGCAGGCTGACGCGCGAGCGCAGGGTCGAGGGATGCCAGGGCCCCAGTACGGTCTGCCGGCCCGCCACGACGGACCGGAGGAGCGTGACGGCTTCCTCCCGTCTGCCGTGGTTGCCGAGGACGAGTTGCAGCCCTTGGCCCGTGTCCAAGGTGTCAGGGTCGTCGGCTCCGAACAGTCCGGCCTGGGTGGAACGGACCCGGCGGAGCAACGGCTCCGCCTCCGCGTACCTCCCCAGCCGGAAGAGCGAGCGTCCCGTCCTGGCGTGGGCGGCGAGCACCAGCCGGTGTTCCGCGCCGAGCGTCCGTTCCGCGAGCGTGGCCGCCGCACCTGCGGTCTCCCAGGCGGAGAGATAGTCCCCGGTGCGATGGAGAGCCGTGGCGAGGCGCGTGGCGACGTCCAGCGCACCCGCGGCGCCGGACGGTTCGGCGGTCTTCCGCAGGAGAGCGAGGGCGTGCGGTGCGAGCAGGCGCAGGCGGGGATCGTACGGTCCGGCCGCCGGGATCGCCGGGACGGCGGCGTCCAGCAACCGGACGGCTGTCGCGTCGAGTACGGGAAGATCCGCCGGGGGCGTCGCGGCGGCGACCGTGTCGAGGAGCACCCCGTGGCTGTGCGCGCACCACAGGCCCCCGACGTCGATCAGTTGGGTCAGCGAATGGTCGACCAGTGCCCGCAGGGCGGTTTCGGTGCGCGCCAGGGGGAGGACCGCGCTGATCTCCGCGCGGTTCAGGACGGAGAGCGGCAGCGGCTCGGGCGCCAGGCGGGAGAGGAGCCTCAGCAGGGATACCGGCTGTGGTCGTCCGCGCCCCTCGAACGTATCGAGGGTGAGCTGCCATGTCCGGCCCACCAGATGCCGGGGGTCCTCCTCCGTCAGGTCGTCCGCGCCCTGGTCGATGAGGTCCACCGCTTCGTCTCCTGCGAGCCGTCGGCCGTACAGGTCCATGGGCCAGGGATCGATGACCTGATGGGCGAGGAACCCGCCCGCGAGCGTCAGTGCCAAAGGCAGTCGTCCCAGCCGTTCCGCGACCTCCGCCGCCTGCTCCATCGTGCCTCGGTGGGGAGCGAGATCGCACAGCACGCGGGCGGCGTCCTCGCGGGGGAGTACGCCGATGTGCTGAAGTTCGGCACCCGGCCACCAGCGGGCCGCCGCACTGCGGGTGGTGACGAGCACCGTGCCGCGCGTACTGCCACGCAGCCAGCTTCCGTCGCGGAGGATCGCGGGGTCGTCGGCGTTGTCGAGGACCAGGAGCCAGGGCTCGGGCGACCGGTCCAGATAGTGCCAGACGAGATCCGCGGCAGGGCGGTGTCCCTGGTGGGCGGCGAGCAGTTCGCTGTCACGCGCGCCCCGGTCCGCCGCGGCCGCGAGCATGCCGGCGCGGAGGGCGGCCCGGTCGGCGGCGTTGACCCACAGGCCCACCCGTCCGTACTCCCCGGTGGCGATGTCGAAGAACGCCTGGGCGACGGCGGTCTTGCCGCAGCCACCCATGCCGTGCAGGACGTACACCCCGGCCCCTCGGCCCGAGGTGAGGCCCTCCCGTAGCCGCGTCAGCACCTCGCTGCGGTCGCGCAGGGCCACGGGCGTACGTCCGACCGCCGGGCGGCGGACGGAATCGGGTCCGCCCAGGGCGGCGGGACCGTGGCTTCCGTAGTGGTGTTCGGTGATGTGCTGGTCGCCCGTCGTCTGGTACACGCGGCCCGCGTCCTGGGCGCGACCGTCCATGTCACCGCTCATCGTTCGGTGATGTGCTGATCCCGACCTGCCTGGTAGACACGGGCGTGCCCGGAGACGGTGGCGCGTTGTGCGACGGATGTGTCCGCCGCCGGGGCCGCGGGGGAGATCTCGTCCAGCAGCCGCCGCAGCTCCGCGGCGGCCTCGGGGCGCCCGGCGAGCAGGCGCCGCAACCTGCCCTGCCATTCGGTACGCACCTCGCCCAGCACCACCTGGTCGTCGGCCACGGTGGCGGCGCGTACCTCCGAGTGCCCCGCGTCCAGTTCGGCGGTGATCGCGTCGGCGCGCTCAGGGTGCGCGCGTCGCCACAACTGGACGAATCCCTCACGGGCCGCCTGCCACGCATCGGTCGCCATCAGGGCGACCAGCGTGGCTCCACCGCTCTGAGCGAGTGAACCGATCTCCGGATCCATGTCTCTCTCCCCGCACCAGGCGACTCGGCCACAACTCTACGTAGGGAGTACCCGGGCGTCGACACCACGATTCCGGTCCACGGACCGAGCCCCACGGGTTCCGGACGGCTACGCGTCCACGTGCACGTCATGATTCGAAATGGCCTGTTGCTTTCGATGCCCGTACGAAATTCCATAGAGGTGTCTGCATGCGGTGCTAGCGTTGCTTCGTTCGGGCCCGAACAGAGGGAGGCGGCTGTGGAAAGACCATGGGAAGCGGATCCCGAGACGAAATTCCTGCGGCGGATCGGCGCGTCACCGCAGGAGTTGGGGGTCACCTCGGACACCCCCGACTGCCCCGACCTGTGGGAGCTGGAGAACGGTGATGTCGCCGTCATCGGGCGGGACTTGTCGAATTCTCTCGGTACGAGGCTGCCTGCCGGGGTTTCCATCGGCCCCGATGAGCGACTCGTGGTGATTCCGAGGAGCATGCTCATCGCGGCGAAGCGGGACATCCCCAATGTTTGATTCATTTCCCCAGGGCATTTCGACCCGACTGGACCGTCCGCATTATCACGAGGAGTACTACCGGACGCTCAAGAGCGGAATTGGGCATCTCAACAAGCTGGAGCGCGGCCAGCATTTCAAGGAGCGCGGGTTTCCGAGCTGGGAGGCGTTCGCGGCCGGACGCTGGGGCGAGGCGCTTTCGCTCATCGAGGAGAAGCGCGACGCCTATGCCGGGCAGGTCGGGGAAGTGGACCGGCTCGGCGTGCTGCAACGGCGCCTGCGCGTGGTGGAGTTCCCGGTGACGCCCTATGTGCAGTGGGAATTGCATGTGCTGCGGCTGCGCGTCGAGGTGGGGGACCGGATCCGTCTGCTCGACGCCAGGACGATCGCGGACATCGAGGAGCGGCGCGAGGTCCCCGAGGTGGTGATCCTCGGTGACGTCGCCATGTTCGAGGTGCGGTACGACCACGACGGGAACGCGGCGGGGGCCCGGCACTACACCGACGCGGAGCTGATCGCGGAGACCTCGGCCGGCTTCGACCGGCTCTACGCGCGGGGGGAGGAGTACGCCGCCTTCTTCGACCGCGAGATCGCCCCGCTCCCGCCGCCGGACGTCACCCCCTGAGCCGGGCCGTTCGCCGTGCGGTCAGGACGACAGGCGGCGCAGGCGGCCGATGGCCTCTTCGAGGACGGCGGGGCGTTTGCAGAACGCGAAGCGTACGAAGGGGGCGCCTTCCTTCTGGTGGTCGTAGAAGACCGCGTTCGGGACGGCGACGACTCCGCACCGCTCGGGGAGTGCGCGGCAGAAGGCGAAGCCGTCGGTCTCGCCGAGGGGGCGGATGTCCGTGGTGACGAAGTAGGTGGCCGCCGGGCGGTAGACCTCGAAGCCGGCTGTCTCCAGGCCCGCGCAGAGCAGGTCGCGCTGGGTGCGGAGGTCGGTGCGCAGGGTGTCGAAGTAGGTCTGGGGGAGCTGTAGGGCTTCCGCGATCGCGTACTGGAACGGGCCCGCGCTGACGTACGTCAGGAACTGCTTCGCCGAGCGCACCGCCGTGACCAGGGCGGGCGGGCCCGTCACCCAGCCCACCTTCCAGCCCGTGAACGAGAAGGTCTTGCCGGCGCTGCTGATCGTCAGGGTGCGCTCCCGCATGCCGGGGAGGGTGGCGATCGGGAGGTGGGCGCCGTCGTAGACCAGGTGTTCGTAGACCTCGTCGGTGACGACCAGCAGATCGCGTTCCACGGCGAGGGCGGCGACGGCGGCCAGTTCGGCGGGGGTGAGGACGGTGCCCGTGGGGTTGTGCGGGGTGTTGAGGAGGAGGATGCGGGTGCGGTCGGTGATCGCGTCGCGCAGTTCGTCGAGGTCCAGGTGGTACGCGCCGTCGCGGGGGCGCAGGGTGACCGGGACGCGGGTGGCGCCCGCCATGCCGATGCAGGCGGCGTACGAGTCGTAGTACGGCTCCAGGGCGATCACCTCGTCGCCTTGGCCGGCCAGGGCGAGCAGGGCGGCGGCGATGGCCTCCGTGGCGCCCGCGGTGACCAGGACCTCGGTGTCGGGGTCGTACGTCAGGCCGTACCGCAGTCGCTGGTGGCCGGCGATCGCGGTGCGCAGTTCGGGGATGCCGGGGCCGGGCGGGTACTGGTTGCCCTTGCCGTCGCGCAGCGCCCGTACCGCGGCCTCTCTGACGGCTTCGGGCCCGTCGGTGTCCGGGAAGCCCTGGCCGAGGTTGATCGCTCCGGTGCGGGCGGCCAGGGCCGACATCTCCGCGAAGATCGTGGTGCCGCCGAGCCAGTCTTTGGTCATGGCGGTCATCCTGCGCCGAACCTCTGGACTTGCTCAAGTCGGCTTTGGGCGCCGGGCGCCGGGGGGACAACCGATGCACGCACGTCAGTGCGAGGTCCGCCGCCCGAGGTGGTGGGGGCTCGCTTCGGGGGAACGCTCGGGGGACAGTGAGGACGGTGAGGCCCATGCTCGGCGTGGGAGTGGTGGTGGTTCTGGTCGCGGTCGCGTTCGTCGGGGTCGTGTCGAGTGTGCGCAGCGGCAGGGACCGGCGACGGTCCGGGACGGCCGGCGGGAAGAAGTCGCGGTACGCGGCGAACGGCCGGTACGCGGCGCGTGACCGCGGTACGGCGCGGTCCGCGCGGTCGCGGAGGAACAAGTGGCCCAAGGGCTCGAAGCGGCGCTCTTCCAACGGAAGTTGGTGGGCCGGCGGCGGTGGCGCGGCCGGCGGGTCCGCCGCCGGGTGCGGCTCGGCCGGCGGGCAGTCGTCGTGCGGGAGCGGTGGACACTCGTCCTGCGGCGGAGGCGGGTCCTCCTGCGGTGGCGGCGGGGGCGGGGGATGCGGCGGGGGCAGCTGACACGGGGCAGCTGACCCACCGGAAAGACAGGTCCCGCGGAGGTTCGCCTCCGCGGGACCTCTGTGTGCGGCCCGGCGGGGGGCGGTGGTGGCGGAATGGGTTGAACAGTTGAACCCCTGGGCCCCCTAGGGGATGGAAACCCCGTCAAGTTGGGTAAAAACACTGTGAGCGTCGCGTACTTCGTGATTCCCTCCCTCTTGAGAGCTTCCAGCCCTCGGACCTGATATGGCGCCGAGCGGGCGATCTCCTCCACGAGTTCCGTAGCTCTCCGTCCGGGACATCCCCGGTCCACCCGTCAAGCGTGTTTGCGGAGCCGACCCATGCTCACCACCCTCAATACCGCCTACACCGACACCCGCGCGGCCGATCTGGCCTGGGAGTTGGGCCGGGAGCCGGTTCCCGCCCTGGCTGTCCTGGATCTCGATCTCGCCGGTGCCGGGCTCCAGTTGAGACTGCTCGGCGCCTCCCACCAGGTACTTCTTGAGGAGCAGGGCGGCACCTGCTCCGAGACCGTCGCCTGTATGCCGGGCAGCAGCACGCCCCTGCCGCTCGGTGTGTCCAAGCGCCTCGGGGAATGGGAGTACGAATTCGCCGCGCGCGTCGAGACGCTGTCGCGCAACTCGTTCGCCGGCCGCGCGCAGGAACTGCTCGCCCTGGTCGCCGACCACCCGAACGGCCTAGCGGGGACGTTCCCCGGGGCCCCGAACGCCTTCACCGCGATGCTCGCGCAGCGCGACGAGAGCCATGTCCGGTGGCGCACCTGGCATGCGTACCCCCAGGAGGGGCGCCTGGTGGTCACCCGGACGCGTATCAGGGTCCGTATGCCTGCGGCGCGGGAGATTCAGCCGTGTGGGTGACAAACCGCAATGAATTCGTGACGTAGCGTTACGTGCATGATCCAGCAGCCCGTGTCGTCGCCGCCCCAGGGTGAGACACGGCTGCCCGTGCGCGCGGGTGCGGGACGGTTCCTGATCCTCTCCGTCGTCTTCGTGTGCGCCGCGTGCGGACTGGTGTACGAGCTGGAGCTGGTCGCGCTCGCCTCGTATCTGATCGGGGACTCCGTCACCCAGGCGTCCGTGGTCCTGTCGGTGATGGTCTTCGCGATGGGCGTCGGCTCGCTGCTCGCGAAGCGGCTGCGCTGCCGGGCGGCCTTCGGCTTCGGGCTGCTGGAGGCGGCGCTGGCGCTGCTGGGCGGCTGTTCGGCGCTCGTGCTGTACATGAGCTTCGTGTGGGTGGGCGAGTCGCGGTACGCGCTGGTGGGCTTCTCGCTGGCCATCGGGGTGCTCATCGGGGCGGAGATCCCGCTGCTGATGACGCTCATCCAGCGGTTCTCCCGCCAGGACGCGGAGGGCACGGTCGCCGACCTCTTCGCCGCGGACTACGTGGGCGCGCTCGTCGGCGGGCTCGCCTTCCCGTTCCTGCTGCTGCCCTGGCTCGGGCAGCTCACCGGCGCGCTGGTGACGGGCGCGGTCAACGCGGTGGCGGGCGCCGCGCTCGTGCTGTGGCTCTTCGGGCGCGATCTGACGCGGCGCTCGCGCCGGCTGCTGCTGGCGGTCAATGTGCTGGTGCTCGCCGTGCTGGCCACGGCGGCGGTCGAGGTCGACGACTTCGAACGGGCGGCGCGGCGCGCGCTCTACGGCGACGGGGTGCGGGTCGCCCTGCACACCGACATCCAGGAAGTGGTGCTCACGGGCGCGGGCCCGGGGGCGGGCGCGGGCGGCGAGCCGCTGGAGCTGTATCTGGACGGGCGGCTGCGGGTCAGCGGCCGCGACGAGTACCGCTACCACGAGGCGCTGGTGCACCCCGCGATGCGCGGGCCCCACGCGCGGGTGCTGATCCTCGGCGGGGGCGACGGACTGGCCGCGCGCGAGGTCCTGCGCTATCGGGACGTCCACACGGTCACCCTGGTCGAGCTGGACCCGGGCGTCGTCCGGCTCGCGCGTACGGACCCGGCCCTGGCGGAGCTGAACGGGCACGCGTACGACGACCCGCGGCTGCGGGAGGTGTCGGCGGACGCGTTCACCTGGCTGAGGGAGGCGGAGCGGGCCGGGGCGGGCGCGTACGACGTGGTCATCTCGGATCTGCCCAACCCCGGCATCACGGCCAGCACGAAGCTCTACTCCGAGGAGTTCTACGGGCTGGCCTCGCACGTCCTCGCGCGGGGCGGGCGGCTGGCGGTCCACGCGGGTTCACCCGAGACCGACCCGCGTACGTACTGGACGGTGGACGCGACGCTGCGCGCCGCCGGGTTCGGTACGACGCCCTACCGCGCCACGGGCGGCCCGTCCGGCTTCGCGGCGGGGCCCGACCGGGTGAAGGACGGCAGACCGGAGGTGAGCGACTGGGGGTTCGAGCTGGCGGAGGTGGGCGCGCGGCCCGTGCTCGGGCTGGCGCCGGACGCGCCGCGGCTCCGGTCGTCGGCGCAGGCGCTGACGGCGGGACGGCGGGGGGTGGAGCGTACGAGGGTGGCGGGGCTGCCGTCGTCGACGCTGGTGCATCCGCGGTACGGAGGGTAGCGGAGGGGGAGAAGGGGGAGGGGGGAAGGGAAAGAGGCTGAGTGCGGGGGGCGAGCGAAGGGGTGGGTGTTGTGGTGCGGGAGCGTTGTACGTGGAGTGGGGCAAAGGGGCTGCCTCGGCGGCGACCTCTGAGTAGGCTCGGCTTCCATGGAGCATGAGGTGTTCGTTCCGGTTTCGGCAGAGACCCTTCGGCAGACGCTGCGGGACCCCGCCCGGGTCGCCCGGTGCGTACCAGGGCTCCAGCAGGACGCCGACGCGTCGGCCGGGCCGCTCTCCGGGCGGCTCAAGATCCGTATCGGCGGCCATACGATCACCTACCGCGGCGCGCTGACGCTCGCCGAACGGGACGGGCGGTTCGAGGCCGAGGCAGTGGGCACGGAGGTCCGGGGCTCCGGTTCCGCCAAGCTCACGCTCACGCTCGGGCTGACGGAGGCCCCCGGCGGTACGACGGTCACGCTCACCGGCGGCGCGCGTGCGGACGGCCGGCTGGCCGAGCTGGACACCGGGGCGGTGACGGCGGCGGGGCAGCGGCTGCTGGAGCGCTTCGTCGTGAGGCTGGGCGAGGAGTCGGCCCGGGAGGAGCACCCACCCGGCCAGGAGGGCTCCCCCGGCGAAGGCCCCGGGCCGGACGCCGCGCCCGCTCCGGGCCCCGCCGCCGGCTCGGCTGCCGGTTCGGGCTCGGATACCGCTTCCGGCTCCGGCTCCGACGCGGCCTCCGGCTCCGGCGCGGAATCCGGCCCCCGCTCGGACGACTCCGCCGCCTCCGACGACGCCGCCTCCGGCTCGGACGACTCCGATGCCTCGGGCGACACCGGCGCCAGCACCGGCGCCGATGACGACGTCGACTCCGTCTTCGACGTCGAGGTGCCGCCGTCCTCGCTCGACGGGGCCACCACCTCCGGCGAGGGCGACTTCACGATCCCCGACGTGCCCTTCGAGGAGCCGCCCGCCGAGGCCGCGCACGCCAGGCGGACCATGATCGGGCGCAGCGCCGAGGAGGTCGACCACGCGCCGCCGCGTGGCCGGTACGCCCCCGTGCCCGCGCCCGACGCCGCCGAGGGCGGGGGAGCGCTGCGCTGGATCGCGCCCGCCGCCGCACTCGCGCTCGCCTCCGCCGTGGTGGTCGGCCGCGCGCTGCGGCGGCGCAAGTAGTGTCGGAGTGTGAGTAGCAGCGAAGAGAGCATCCGACTGGCGGCGGGCGACGCCGAGTTGACCATCACCCCGGCGAACGGCTGCCGGATCAGCAGTCTGCGCATCGGCGGGACGGAAGTGCTGCGCCAAGGGGAGCGGTACGGCTGCTTCCCGATGGTGCCCTGGTGCGGCCGGATCGAGCACGGGCAGTTCCGCAACGGCGGGGTGCTCCACCAGATGCCCCTGAACTCCCCGCCACACGCCATCCACGGCACCGGCAGGGACACGGCGTGGCGCACCGCGCGGGTGGGCGACAGCGAGGCGGCGTTCACCTACGACCTGGCCGAGCCCTGGCCGTACAGCGGGCTGGTGACGCAGATCGTGGAGCTGGCCCCGGACTCGCTGACCCTCCGGCTCGGGGTGGAGACGTACGACACCTCCTTCCCCGCGCAGGCGGGCTGGCACCCCTGGTTCTCCCGCACCCTCGGGGACGGCGGCCCCGGTGGCGGCGCGGCGGAGGGCGGCGGCGTGAAGCTCGACTTCGCCGCCGACTGGCAGGAGGAGCGGGGCCCGGACCATCTGCCCACCGGCCGCCGGATCCCGCCGCGCCCCGGCCCCTGGGACGACTGCTTCGGGATGCCGGACGGCGTGGCCGCCACGCTGACCTGGCCCGGCCAGCTCGAACTGAAGGTCACCAGCCCCGCCGAATGGGCCGTGATCTACGACGAGCAGGACGAGGCCGTCTGCGTCGAGCCGCAGTCCGGTCCGCCGAACGGGCTCAACAGCGCGCCCCGGCTGGTCACCCCGCTGGAGCCGCTGGAGATGGCCACCACCTGGCAGTGGCGACGGCTCTGAGGACCGGGGAAGGGACGGCTTAAGCTCATGGGCATGACTGACGTACGGGCTGAGCTGCTCCAACTGATCAAGGACAAGGCCGTGGTCCACGGCAAGGTGACCCTCTCCTCGGGGATCGAGGCCGACTGGTACATCGACCTGCGCCGGATCACGCTGGACGGTCATGCCGCACCGCTGGTCGGTCAGGTCATGCTGGACGCCACCGCCGAGCTGGACTTCGACTGCGTGGGCGGGCTGACGCTGGGCGCCGACCCGGTGGCGACCGCGATGCTGCACGCCTCCGCCGCGCGCGGGCAGCGGCTCGACGCGTTCGTCGTCCGCAAGGCGCAGAAGGCGCACGGCCTCCAGCGCCGGATCGAGGGCACGGAGGTCAAGGGACGGCGCTGCCTGGTGGTCGAGGACACCTCGACCACCGGCGGTTCGCCGCTGACGGCCGTCGAGGCGGTACGGGAGGCGGGCGGCGAGGTCGTCGCCGTCGCCGTCATCGTGGAGCGCGGTGCGGCCCCCGCCGTCGCGGCGGCCGGACTGCCCTACCTGAACGTCTACGCACTCGACGAGCTGGGGCTCTGACCTGGGCTTTTCCACCGGCTTCGGTGGTCGTCGGCCGTTTCACGTGAAACGGCCGGCGGAACGGCCTGCGGAGCCCCGCGCCGTACTCACCGTGGACCCCACGGGAGAGTCTGGAAAGATGGGGCCGACGACGATGTCGCCCCCAGGTCAGGGACAAGCACCTCACACCCGCACATCACAAGGAGCGGCCCGATGCCCATCGCAACCCCCGAGGTCTACGCCGAGATGCTGGACCGGGCGAAGGCAGGCAAGTTCGCCTACCCGGCCATCAATGTGACCTCGTCCCAGACCCTGCACGCCGCGCTGCGCGGCTTCGCGGAGGCCGAGAGCGACGGCATCATTCAGATGTCGACCGGTGGCGCTGAGTTCCTGGGCGGTCAGTACAACAAGGACATGGTGACCGGTGCGGTCGCGCTCGCCGAGTTCGCGCACATCGTCGCCGCCAAGTACGACATCACCGTCGCGCTCCACACCGACCACTGCCCCAAGGACAAGCTCGACAGCTATGTCCGCCCGCTGCTCGACGTCTCCGCCGAGCGCGTGAAGGCCGGCCGGAACCCGCTCTTCCAGTCGCACATGTGGGACGGCTCCGCCGAGACGCTGGCGGACAACCTGTCCATCGGTGAGGAGCTGCTCGCCCAGGCCGCCGCCGCCAGGATCATCCTTGAGGTCGAGATCACCCCGACCGGCGGCGAGGAGGACGGCGTCACCCACGAGATCAACGACGAGCTGTACACGACCGTCGACGACGCGCTGCGTACGGCCGAGGCGCTGGGCCTGGGCGAGAAGGGCCGCTACCTGCTGGCCGCGTCCTTCGGCAATGTCCACGGCGTCTACAAGCCGGGCAATGTCGTGCTCCGTCCCGAGCTGCTCAAGGACCTCCAGGAAGGCGTCGGCGCCAAGTACGGCAAGGCCGCGGGCAGCCAGCCGTTCGACTTCGTCTTCCACGGCGGCTCCGGCTCCACGGCCGAGGAGATCGCCACGGCGCTGGAGAACGGCGTCGTGAAGATGAACCTCGACACCGACACGCAGTACGCCTTCACGCGGCCGGTCGCGGACCACGTGCTGCGCAACTACGACGGTGTGCTGAAGGTCGACGGCGAGGTCGGCTCGAAGAAGACGTACGACCCCCGCACCTGGGGCAAGCTGGCCGAGGCCGGCATGGCGAAGCGCGTCACCGAGGCGTGCGCCGCGCTGCGCTCCACGGGCACCAGGATCAAGTAGTTCTCCGCGCGTCGGGCCCGGCACCGTGACCACGGTGCAAG
>NZ_JBHZDA010000080.1:0-33569 GCF_042755665.1 Streptomyces sp. NPDC059142 | reverse complement strand
GGCGGGGGCCCGCCCCCGCCCCCCCCCCCCCGCGCCCCCGCGCCCCCCCGCGCGCGCGGCCCCCCCCCCCGCCCCCCCCCCGCGACGGCTCACCGGCCGGCGAACTTCTCGCTGACGCCGTCGAAGACGCTCTTGGCCGCGTCGCCCAGACGCGGCCCCGCCAGCCAGCCCGCCGTGACCGGGCCGATGGAGGTGTTGGAGACCAGGGCCGGCTTGCCGTCCCGTCCCGCCGCCACCCAGCCGCCGCCCGAAGAACCGCCGGTCATGGTGCAGCCCACGCGGTACATCGTCGGATCCTCGGCCGCCAGCGACAGCCGGCCCGGCTTGTCCTCGCACTGGAAGAGCTTCTGGCCGTCGTACGGCGGCGCCGCCGGATAGCCGGTCGCCGTCATGGACTTGATGTCCGGGGTAGCCGGGGCGTTGAACTCCACCGGCAGCGCCGAACCGACGGTCTCCTCCAGGGACGTGCCCGCGCCGCCCTTCTCCGGGGTGACATGGATGACCGCGAAGTCGTACGAAGCGCCCTGCCCGCCGGTCGGACCGCCCTGGGCGATCCACTGCGCGGAGGTCTGCGCCCAGTCGGCCCACCACACGCCGTGCGGCGCGATCCGCTCCTTGGACGCGGTCTCCAGCTCCGCCGTCGACAGCGCGCTGTCGTTGTACGAGGGCACGAAGGCGATGTTCCGGTACCAGCCGCCGCTCTTGCCGGAGTGCACGCAGTGACCGGCCGTCCAGACCATGTTGGACTTGCCGGGGTTCGCCGGGTCCTCGACCACGGTCGCCGAGCAGACCATCGAGCCCTCAGGCCCGTCGAAGAACAACTTGCCCGCCTGCGGCACGCTCTCGCCGTACGGCGCGCCGACCGCCCGCGCGGTCACCGGCGCCGGCTCCGGGTCGGTGACGCCGGTGTCCCCGGAGATGTCCTGGTCGTCCACGGACTTCTCCGGCGGCTTCTCCGCGTCGCGCATCCGGTCCGGGTCCCACAGGCCCTCGATGATCGGGTTGACGAAGTCCTTGGCCTCACGCAGCCAGGTCTCGCGGTCCCAGTTCTTCCACTCACCGCCCCGCCACTTGTCCATGTCGATCCCGTGCTCCTTGAGCCGGTCCTTGAGATCGTCAGGAATCGTGATCTTGCCGTCGGAGGCGGCCGCGGCGGACTTGCTCGCCTCCGCGGCGGCCTGGTCCTCGTCGGGGCCGCAGCCCGTGGCCGTCAGCGCGAGGGCCGCGGCGAGGGACACGGCGGCGAGAGCGGGGGAGGATCTGCGCCGCGTGCTCCTTCCGCGACGGGCGGCGAGCGTCGGACGTATGAATCGCATGGAGATATCCCCCTGGTACTTCTGGACAGTTCTGAACAGACGAAGACATGCGGTGCACCCGGCGACGGCGACCGGAGCCGGGACGAGCCCCCACTATGCCGGTGCCGTTGGGGACGGCGTCGGGCAGGTCCGCGGTTCCCGCGCGACAGCGCCGGACGGAGCGTCACGAACGCGGGCGCAACGATCTTTTCGCTGCCCGTGATCCCGCGCGCGGCACGTCGTTGGTACGTACGACGGGCCCCGGGCCGCGGTGCGCCGTCGAACAATCGGGAAGCGGGCGCCGTACTGACGGGGGACCGAACGATGCCTACGGGAGGACCGAACGCTGTGGCCGTCACCGAACTGGCTCCGGACGCGCCGACCGTCGCCCACGCGGGCATCCTGCGGCGCCAGACCCCGCGCGAACCGTCCGCCCGTACCTACGCGCGCTCCCTGCCCGTCGTCCCCGTACGCGCCCGGGGGCTGACGATCGAGGGGGCCGACGGCCGGCGGTATCTGGACTGCCTGTCCGGGGCGGGCACCCTCGCCCTGGGACACAACCACCCGGTCGTCCTGGAGGCCATCAGGAAGGTCCTGGACTCCGGGGCGCCGCTGCACGTCCCCGATCTGGCCACCCCCGTCGAGGACGCCTTCACCGCCGAACTCCTCGCCACGCTGCCGGCCGGATTCGCCGCCGGCGCCCGGGTCCGGTTCTGCGGCCCCACGGCCGCCGACGCCGTCGGGAGCGCGCTCGCCCTCGCCCGTACCGCCACCGGCCGGGACAGGGCGCTCACCTTCACCGGGACCGGCCACGACGCGTGGACCGCCGAGCTGTCCGAGGGCGGGGGCGGCGGGGGAGGGCGGACCGTCCCCGCCGCGCTGCTCCTCGAACCGGTCCAGGACGAGGGCGGGGTGATCCCCGCGCCCGACGCGTGGCTGCGCGCGATCCGCCGGATCACCGCGGACCGCTCCATCGCCCTGATCGCCGACGAGACCAGGACGGGCGTGGGACGCACCGGCGCGTTCTGGGCCGTGGAACACAGCGGGATCACCCCCGACGTCATGGTGCTCTCCCAGGCGATCGGCGGCTCCCTCCCGCTCTCCGTGATCGTCCACCACCCGGATCTGGACGGGCCGTTGCCGGACGGCCGGGCGGACGCCTTCCGCGGCAACCAGCTCGCCATGGCGGCGGGCGCGGCCACCCTCGCGTACGTACGGGAGCACCGGCTCGCCGAGCGCGCCGCGGCGCTCGGCACGCACCTGCTGGGAAAGCTCGGGGAGTTGGCCCTCCACCACCCGCGCGTCGGCGGCGTCCGCGGACGTGGTCTCATGATCGGTGTGGAACTCGTCGCCCCGGCAGCCGGCGATCCTGCCCCGCCGGCCCCCGCACTCGCGGCCGCCGTCCAGCAGGAGTGTCTCCGTCGCGGCCTCATCGTCGGACTCGGCGGGCACCGGGCGTCCGTGGTACGGCTGCTGCCACCGCTCACCCTCACCGACGAACAGGCCGACGCGGTCCTCGACCGCTTCGCCGACGCGCTCGACGCCGCCCTCGCCCTGTCCGGACCCGACGCGCCCCCCGAAGCGGCGGCGGCGCCCCGCGCGGCATCGGCCGGACCCCGCCGAAAAGAAGCCGGCCTGTCCCGCTGACCCCGACCCCTCACAAGGAAGCCCTCCGTGAACACCACTCCCTCACCCGACGCGCCCGAGGCCGACGGCCCTCCCACCACCGCGGAGTCGGTCACGGTGCCACGGCAGGCCGCGGGGGGAACCGACGGGCAACTCCCCGGCCCCGCCGCCCCGTCGGGCCCCGCCGCGGCCGTCACGTACACCGACCACCTCGACCACCCCGACCCGAGGAAGGCCGCCGACGCTGCGGCCACCGAGAACCTGCTGCGCTGCTGGGTCCGGGAGGCCGGACTGCCCCGCCCCGACGGTACGGTGCTGCGCGTCCCGCTCGACGCCAGCGGCACCGCCCTCCTCGTCCCCGTGCGCCACTGGTCCGCGACGGGCTGGCACCGCTTCGGGATGCCCTTCCTGGAGGGCGGCCCGCAGGACGCGCCCGCCGCCGAGGCCGTCACCGTGGCCGCGCTCCTCGGCCGAGAGTCGGGCCGCTACCAGGGCGCCGACCTGGTGGGCCGGGTCGCCAACTCCCTCGGCCACACCGCCGACTTCCTCGCCGACCGGCGCGCGCACCCCGAACCCGCCGCCGGGGCCGACCTGTTCCTCACCGCCGAGCAGTCCCTGCTCCTCGGACACCCCCTGCACCCCACGCCCAAGAGCAGGGAAGGGCTCTCCGAGGCCGAGGCCCGGCTCTACTCGCCCGAACTGCGCGGCTCCTTCCCGCTCCACTGGATGGCCGTCGACCGCTCCGTACTCGCCACCGACTCGGCCTGGACCGAACAGGGCCGGGTGCTCCCCGCCGAAGTGCTCACGGGCCGGCTCCTCGGCGACCACCCCCTGCCCGACCACACCGTCGCGCTGCCCCTGCACCCCTGGCAGGCCCGGGACCTGACCCACCGTCCCGAAGTACGGCGCCTCCTCGACGCCGGTCTCCTGCACGACCTCGGGCCCCAGGGAGACCCCTGGCACCCCACCTCCTCCATCCGCACGGTGCACCGCCCCGGCGCCCCCGCGATGCTCAAGCTCTCCCTCGGCGTACGCATCACCAACTCCCGCCGCGAGAACCTCCGCAAGGAACTCCACCGCGGCGTCGAGGTCCACCGGCTCCTCCGCAGCGGCCTCGGCAAGGAGTGGGGGGCCGCGCACCCCGGCTTCGACATCGTCCGCGACCCCGCCTGGCTCGCCGTGGACACCACCGACGGCGAACCCGTCACCGGACTCGACGTCATGCTGCGCCACAACCCGTTCGGACCGGCGGACGACGCCGTCTGCATCGCCGGGCTGACCGCGCCGCGCCCGTACCCCGGCCGTACCGGGACGTCCTCGCGCCTGGCCGAGATCGTCTCCGGGCTCGCGGCACGCACCGGCCGCCCCGAGGGCGCGGTCGCCACCGAGTGGTTCCTGCGCTACCTGGACCAGGTCGTACGCCCCGTGCTCTGGCTGGACGGCACGGCCGGCATCGCCCTGGAGGCGCACCAGCAGAACACGCTGGTCATCCTCGACCCCGCGGGCTGGCCCGTCGGCGGACGCTACCGCGACAACCAGGGCTACTACTTCCGCGAGTCCCACCGCGCCGCGCTGGAGCGCAGGCTCCCCGGCATCGGATCCGTCAGCGATACGTTCGTCTCCGACGCCGTCACCGACGAACGCTTCGCCTACTACCTCGGCATCAACAACGTCCTCGGCCTGATCGGCGCGTTCGGCTCCCAGGGCCTCGCCGACGAACGCGTCCTCATCGCGGCCCTCCGGCGCTTCCTGGCCGGCGCGGCGGACCTCGGCTCGTCCCTGCCCGGCCTGCTCCTGGAGAGCACCACGCTGCGCTGCAAGGCCAATCTGCTCACCCGGCTGCACGGACTGGACGAACTCGTCGGACCGGTGGACACCCAGTCCGTCTACGTCACCCTCACCAACCCCCTGCGTGCGTGATGGAACATGAGGAACCGTCAGAACTGCTGAGAGGAGAGCGCCACTGTGCCTTCCACCGAAGCGAGCACCGACACCGGAACCGGCCCCGGGTCACCCCCGCGCGGGGCCGTACCCCCGCCGTCCGGCGACGATCCCACCGGTGAGCTGCTCGACACCCCGGCGCGGTGGGGATCCACCGCCACCGCCGCCGGGGTCCTCCAACTCGTCCCGGTCCGGATGGAGCGGGATCTCGCCCTGGTCAGCGGGTGGATGAACGATCCGGCAGTCGCCGAGTTCTGGCACCTCGCCGGCCCGGAATCCATCACCGAGGCCCATATGCGGCCCCAGATCGACGGCGACGGACGCACCACCCCCTTCCTCGGCGTGCTCGACGGGGTCCCCATGAGCTACTGGGAGCTGTACCGCGCCGACCTCGACCCCCTCGCGCGCCACTACGCCGCGCGCCCCCACGACACCGGAATCCATCTGCTGCTCGGTGGAGGCGCGAACCGCGGCCGCGGGGTCGGCACCCTCCTGCTGCGGGCCGTCGCCGATCTGGTCCTCGACCACCGGCCCCACTGCACGCGGGTCGTCGCCGAACCCGATCTGCGCAACACCCCCTCCGTCTCCGCGTTCCTCAGCGCCGGCTTCCGCTTCGCCGCGGAGATCGACCTGCCCGACAAACGCGCCGCCCTCATGGTCCGCGACCGCGCCCTGCGCGACCTCCTGTGAACGACCCTCCGTTCCACCGGCCCCGTACCTCCCCTCCGGTCCGCTCCCGCGGCCCACCCCGCTCACCCCGTACGTCCCGCTCCCACCCCATCGGTTCCCTCCCGAGGAGTTTCCGTGCCGACCTCCCCTGCTTCCCCCGCATCGCCCGCCTCCTCCACCCCCGCCCCGTCCGACCCCTCCATAGCCACGCCCACTCCGCTCTTCTCCCCGCCCGAGCTGAACCCGGCCGCGTGGGAGCGCGCCGCCGGACGCCTGCTCGCCAAGACGCTCGGGGAGTTCGCGTACGAGGGGATCATCGAGCCCGAGCCCGTACCGGCCCCCGGCCCCGGGACAGGCCCCGGCCACCACGCCCTCACCCTCGACGGCGGCGAGACGCTCACCTTCCGGGCCGAGCGCGGCGCGTACGGCCACTGGCGCGTCGACCCCGGCTCCGTACGCTGCGACGACCGGCCCCTCACCGACCCCCTGCGCTTCCTGCTGCTGGCGCGGCGGCTGCTCGGGCTGGACGGCACCACCCTCGGCCATCTCGTGCGGGAACTCACCACCACGCTCGCCGCCGACGCCAAGCTCGACCACACCGCCCTGAGCGCCGCGGAACTCGCCGACCTCGGCTACGCGGAGCTGGAGGGGCACCAGACCGGCCACCCTTGGATCGTTCTCAACAAGGGCCGCGTCGGATTCTCCGCCACCGACGCGGACCGCTGGGCCCCCGAGGGCCGCACCCCGGCCACCCTCCCCTGGATCGCGGTCTCCACCACCCTCGCCACCTACCGGGGCGTCGCCTCGCTCGCCACCCCGGAACAGCTCTACGCGGGCGAACTCGACGACGACGTGCGCGAGCGCTTCGGCACCGTGCTCAGGGACCGCGGCCTCGACCCCGCCGCCTACCTCTACCTCCCGGTCCACCCCTGGCAGTGGGACGAGGTGCTGCTCCAGCTCTACGCGCCCGCCATAGCCGGGGGAGCGATCGTCCCGCTCCCCACCGACGGCGATCTCCGGCTGCCGCAGCAGTCGATCCGTACGTTCCTCAACGTCCGGCGCCCCGACCGGCACACGGTCAAGCTGCCGCTCTCCATCCTCAACACCCTCGTCTGGCGCGGACTGCCCACCGAACGCACCCTGGCCGCCCCCGCCGTCACCGCGTGGATGCACGGCGTACGCGACGCGGACCCGTTCCTCCGCGACGAGTGCCGGGTGATCCTCCTCGGCGAGGTCGCCTCCGTGACCGTCGAGCACCCTCTCTACGACCACCTCCCCGAAGTCCCGTACCAGTACAAGGAACTGCTCGGTACGATCTGGCGTGAGCCCCTCCAGACCCAGCTGGCCCCGGGCGAACGCGCCCGTACGCTCGCCTCGCTCATCCATACGGATCCGGCGGGCCGCGCGTTCACCGCCGAACTGGTCGCGCGCTCCGGGCTCACCGCCGAGGAGTGGCTGCGCCGCCTCTTCGGAGCGTTGCTCCCCGCGCTGCTGCACTTCCTCTACCGGTACGGGACGGTCTTCTCCCCGCACGGCGAGAACGCCATCGTCGTCTTCGACGACCAGGACGTGCCCGTACGGCTCGCCATGAAGGACTTCGTCGACGACGTGAACCTCAGCGCCCGGCCGCTGCCCGAGCACGACGCGATGCCCGACGACGTGAAGGCCACGCTTCTCACGGAGGAGCCCGGCTTTCTGCCGCAGTTCATCCATTCAGGGCTCTTCGTCGGCGTCTTCCGCTACTTGGCGCCGCTGTGCGCCGACCAACTGGACGTGCCGGAGGACGTGTTCTGGTCCCTCGTCCGGGCGGAGATCCTGCGCCACCAGGCCAGGTTCCCGGAGCTGAAGGAGCGCTTCGAGACATTCGACCTGCTCACGCCGCGTATCGAGCGTCTCTGCCTCAACCGTAACCGGCTGCATCTCGACGGTTACCGGGACCGCTCCGACCGGCCGCACGCCGCTGTGCACGGTACGGTGCCCAATCCGCTCGCCGTCGTACAGCCGAGCGATTGAGCGTCGTTGTCGGTGGTGCCCCGTAGGGTGGTCGGGCTATGACGAAGCCATCACTCCCCGAGCTCCTCCACGCCGCCGTCAGCTCCGTCGGCGGCGTGGAACGGCCAGGCCAGGTCACCATGGCCGAGGCCGTCGCCCATGCCATCGACGACCCCTCCCACCTGCTCGTCCAGGCCGGTACCGGCACCGGAAAGTCCTTGGGCTATCTGGTGCCGGCCCTGGCCCACGGAGAGCGGGTCGTGGTGGCCACGGCGACGCTGGCCCTCCAGCGCCAGCTCGTGGAGCGCGATCTGCCGCGGACGGTCGACGCGCTGCACCCGCTGCTGCGCCGCCGGCCGGAGTTCGCCATGCTCAAGGGGCGCTCCAACTACCTCTGTCTGCACCGGCTGCACGAGGGCGTGCCGCAGGACGAGGAGGACGGCCTCTTCGACCAGTTCGAGGCCGCCGCGCCGACCAGCAGGCTGGGCCAGGACCTGCTGCGGATGCGGGACTGGGCCGACGAGACGGAGACGGGCGACCGGGACGACCTGACCCCGGGCGTCTCCGACCGCGCCTGGTCCCAGGTCTCCGTCTCCTCCCGGGAGTGCCTGTCCGCGTCGAAGTGCGCGTACGGCGCGGAGTGTTTCGCCGAGCTGGCGCGGGAGCGGGCCAAGCTCGCCGATGTCGTGGTGACCAACCACGCGCTGCTGGCGATCGACGCGATCGAGGGCGCCCCGGTGCTTCCGCAGCACGAGGTGCTGATCGTGGACGAGGCCCATGAGCTGGTCTCCCGGGTCACCGGAGTGGCCACGGGGGAGCTGACCCCGGGGCAGGTCAACCGCGCGGTACGCCGCTCGGCGAAGCTGGTGAACGAGAAGGCGGCGGACGCCCTCCAGACGGCGGCCGAGACCTTCGAGCGGCTGATGGAGCTGGCCCTCCCGGGCCGTCTGGAGGAGATCCCCGAGGATCTCGGCTTCGCGCTGATGGCGCTGCGGGACGCGGCGCGCACGGTCATCTCGGCGATCGGCGCGACGCGCGACAAGTCCGTGCAGGACGAGGACGTCGTACGGAAGCAGGCGCTCGCGTCGGTGGAGTCCGTCCACGGGGTGGCGGAGCGGATCGCCAACGGCTCCGAATGGGACGTCGTCTGGTACGAGCGGCACGACCGGTTCGGCGCGTCCCTGCGGGTCGCCCCGCTCTCCGTGTCGGGGCTGCTGCGGGAGAAGCTGTTCACCGACCGTTCGGTGGTGCTCACCTCCGCCACACTCAAGCTCGGCGGTGACTTCAACGGGGTGGGCGCGTCGCTGGGTCTGGCACCGGAGGGCACGGAGGGCGACGACGTCCCGCAGTGGAAGGGCATCGACGTCGGCTCGCCCTTCGACTACCGCAAGCAGGGCATTCTCTATGTTGCGCGCCATCTCTCGCCGCCGGGGCGGGAGGGGACGCGCGGCGACATGATGGACGAGCTGGCGGAGCTGGTGGAGGCCGCGGGCGGGCGGACGCTGGGGCTCTTCTCGTCCATGCGGGGGGCCCAGGCGGCGGCCGAGGAGCTGCGGAGCCGGCTGGACGTGCCGATCCTGCTCCAGGGCGAGGAGACGCTGGGTGAGCTGATCAAGACGTTCGCCGCCGATCCGAAGACCTGTCTCTTCGGCACGCTGTCGCTGTGGCAGGGCGTCGATGTGCCGGGGCCCAGCTCCCAGCTCGTGGTGATGGACCGGATCCCGTTCCCGCGCCCGGACGATCCGCTGATGAGTGCGCGGCAGAAGGCCGTGGAGGAGGGCGGCGGCAATGGCTTCATGGCTGTGGCCGCCACGCATGCCGCTCTGCTGATGGCCCAGGGCGCCGGCCGTCTGGTCAGGGCGACGGGGGACCGGGGCGTGGTCGCCGTCCTCGACCCGAGGCTGGCCAATGCCCGGTACGGCAGCTTTCTGCGGGCCTCGCTGCCCGATTTCTGGTACACCACGGACCGCAATCAGGTGCGGCGGTCGCTGGCGAAGATCGACGAGGCCGCCCGCGCGGACGGGCGGTAGCCTCCCCACGCCGTTGCGGTACACGAGTGGTCGGCGTGTACCGCAACCGGATCCCGCTGTGCCACGGACCGTACCGGCCGCAGGAACGGCGCGGTCCGGGCGGCCCCGTACGTCGCCGTGCCCGGCGGGGCCCGGCGCGGATGGTCCGACCCGGTGCGGCCGGTCGGGGCGCGCTATGACTGGTCGCGGCCGATGTGGCAGGTCGTCCTTCTAACTCGGCTCAGACCCGGCTCAGACCCGGCGCAGGACGGCGACCACCTTGCCGAGGATGGTCGCCTCGTCACCGGGGATCGGCTGGTACGCCGCGTTGTGCGGGAGCAGCCAGACATGGCCGTCCTCGCGGCGGAAGCGCTTGACCGTGGCCTCGCCGTCCAGCATCGCGGCCACGATGTCGCCGTTCTCCGCGACGGGCTGGCGGCGGACCGTCACCCAGTCGCCGTCGCAGATCGCCGCCTCGATCATCGAGTCACCGACGACCTTCAGTACGAACAGCTCGCCGTCGCCGACCAGTTGGCGGGGGAGCGGGAAGACGTCCTCGACGGACTCCTCGGCGAGGATCGGCCCGCCGGCGGCGATCCGGCCGACCAGCGGGACGTACGAGGCGGCGGGCTTGCCCGTCGTGTCCGTCTGCTGTGTGCTCGGCTGGTCCGACCCCCGGACCTCGTACGCCCTCGGCCGGTGCGGGTCGCGGCGCAGGAAGCCCTTGCGCTCCAGGGCCATGAGCTGGTGCGCCACCGACGAGGTGCTGGAGAGCCCCACGGCCTGGCCGATCTCCCGCATCGAGGGCGGGTACCCCCGCCGCTGCACGGAGTCACGGATGACCTCGATCACCCTGCGCTGCCGGTCCGTGAGGCCCGAGCTGTCCGCCCTGATCCCTGGAGGTCGGCCGGGCATCGAACGGGTGGGCTTGGCGCCCTCCGGGTTCGTGGCTGTGTCATTCACATTCATGGCATGCACCGGATCGAGTCGGCCCTGGGAGCGGTCCTGGGCAGTGATGGTGGCACTGTCTGCGGTGGTGGTCACGGTGGCCCCTCTCGAAATGTTCTCCCTAGCTGGACAACGGTAGTAGCTTTCGAAAGGTTGCGCCAAACACACGTTCGAGTGAAAAATTGCGGAGTGTCCGTCGTGGGCGGCCGACTGGGTGTATGAGCAGGTTCTTCCGGATGGCGGGCCGGGTGGGGCGCCCTCGCGAGGCGGGCGGTACGAGTTCGCTCGCGCCCCCTCCCGCCGGTCGTTTCCGGCCATGCCGCCGAGGTCCGCCCGGACGCCCCGAGGTCCGCCAGGGCCCCGCCGTAACCCGTCCGTGGGCCCTCCGTGGACCGTTCGCGCGGCTGCTCCCGAGGGAGCGGCGACACGCCCGCAGGGCCGCTCCAGTCTCGCATCCGATGGCCCGCGATCCCCGGCGCCGCGCCCTTCCCGTACTCTCGTGGCCGGTCGCCGCGGCCCCGCCGCACCGCCCTGACGCGCGACACGCGCCGGGGCCTAGGATGGCGACCAAACCCCAGATCTAGTGGTTGGATTGTCGCAGCCACCCAGAAGTTGTGGTCCCGGGTCTTCGGGCTCCGAGGTCATCGCCTATGCTGGGGGTTGCTTCGAGGGGCTCTGACGGGCCCTGTCGGGGCTATTCAGTCGTGCTGTGAAGGAGGGGTTGGGAGCCATGCACTGTCCCTTCTGCAGGCACCCCGACAGCCGGGTCGTCGACAGTCGCACCACCGACGACGGGACGTCCATCCGGCGCCGCCGCCAGTGCCCCGACTGCTCCCGCCGTTTCACGACGGTGGAGACCGCGTCGCTGATGGTGATCAAGCGCAGCGGCGTCACCGAACCCTTCAGTCGCACCAAGGTCATCTCCGGCGTGCGCAAGGCGTGCCAGGGACGTCCGGTCACCGAGGACGCCCTCGCCAAACTCGGCCAGCGGGTCGAGGAGGCGGTGCGCGCCACCGGCAGCGCCGAGCTGACCACCCACGACGTGGGGCTGGCCATACTCGGCCCGTTGCAGGAACTCGACCTCGTCGCGTACCTGCGGTTCGCGTCCGTGTACCGGGCGTTCGATTCACTGGAAGACTTCGAGGCCGCCATCGCGGAACTGCGCGAGCGGCCTCCCTCGGAGGAATGCGGCACCGGCGAGACCCTTGAGGTCCCCGTGCCCGCCACCGCAGCGGACTGACCGGCCGGCTCGATCCCGGCCGCTCCGCGGCGACCAAGACCTGTCACGGGTGCGCTGTTCGCGTGCCCGAGGCATCAGACACACACTCCCGTGCCCGGGAAGAACAGGGCGCGGCAGGGCGTTTTTGTACGTATATGGGAGGCGGCATGACAGAGACGGCGAGCGGCCCGGCACGAGGTTCCCGCACCAAGGGGACCAAGGCCGGCAAGGGGCTGCGTATCGAGCGGATCCACACCACCCCCGGCGTGCATCCGTACGACGAGGTGGCCTGGGAGCTCCGTGACGTCGTCATGACCAATTGGCGCGACGGCTCGGTCAATTTCGAGCAGCGTGGCGTCGAGTTCCCCGACTTCTGGTCGTTGAACGCGGTCAACATCGTCACCAGCAAGTACTTCCGCGGGGCCGTCGGCACCCCGCAGCGCGAGACCGGGCTCAAGCAGCTCATCGACCGGATCGTGAAGACGTACCGCAAGGCCGGTGAGGAGCACCAGTACTTCTCGACGCCCGCCGACGCCGAGATCTTCGAGCACGAGCTGGCGTACGCCCTCCTGCACCAGGTCTTCAGCTTCAACTCGCCCGTGTGGTTCAACGTCGGCACGCCCCAGCCGCAGCAGGTCTCCGCCTGCTTCATCCTGGCCGTCGACGACTCCATGGACTCGATCCTCGACTGGTACAAGGAAGAGGGGATGATCTTCAAGGGGGGATCGGGCGCCGGCCTGAACCTCTCCCGGATCCGCTCCTCCAAGGAGCTCCTCTCCTCCGGCGGCAACGCCTCCGGTCCCGTCTCCTTCATGCGCGGCGCCGACGCGTCCGCCGGAACGATCAAGTCCGGCGGCGCCACCCGGCGCGCGGCCAAGATGGTCATCCTCGACGTCGACCACCCCGACATCGAGGACTTCATCGAGACCAAGGTGAAGGAGGAGGAGAAGATCCGCGCCCTGCGCGACGCGGGCTTCGACATGGACCTGGGCGGCGACGACATCACGTCCGTCCAGTACCAGAACGCCAACAACTCCGTCCGGGTCAACGACGAGTTCATGAAGGCCGTCGAGGCAGGCGGCAAGTTCGGGCTGCGCGCCCGGATGACCGGTGACGTCATCGAAGAGGTCGAGGCGAAGTCCCTCTTCCGCAAGATGGCCGAGGCCGCGTGGGCCTGCGCCGACCCGGGCATCCAGTACGACGACACGATCAACCACTGGCACACCTGCCCCGAGTCCGGCCGGATCAACGGCTCGAACCCGTGCAGCGAGTACATGCACCTGGACAACACCTCGTGCAACCTGGCCTCGCTGAACCTGATGAAGTTCCTCAAGGACGACGGCAAGGGCAACCAGTCCTTCGAGTCCGAGCGCTTCGCCAAGGTCGTCGAGCTGGTCATCACCGCGATGGACATCTCCATCTGCTTCGCGGACTTCCCGACGCAGAAGATCGGCGAGAACACCCGCGCCTTCCGTCAGCTCGGCATCGGCTACGCCAACCTCGGCGCCCTGCTGATGGCCACGGGCCACGCGTACGACTCCGACGGCGGCCGCAGCCTGGCCGGCGCCATCACCTCGCTGATGACGGGCACCTCCTACCGCCGCTCCGCCGAGCTGGCCGCGGTCGTCGGTCCGTACGAGGGCTACGCCCGCAACGCCGAGCCGCACAAGCGCGTCATGAAGCAGCACTCCGACGCCAACGGCGCGGCCGTCCGCGTCGACGACCTGGACAGCCCCGTCTGGGCCGCCGCCACGGAGGCGTGGCAGGACGTGCTGCGCCTCGGCGAGAAGAACGGATTCCGCAACGCCCAGGCGTCGGTCATCGCGCCCACCGGCACCATCGGTCTCGCGATGTCCTGCGACACCACGGGTCTGGAGCCGGACCTCGCGCTGGTCAAGTTCAAGAAGCTGGTCGGCGGCGGCTCGATGCAGATCGTCAACGGCACCGTGCCGCAGGCGCTGCGCCGGCTCGGCTACCAGGGCGAGCAGATCGAGGCGATCGTCGAGCACATCGCCGAGCACGGCGTGGTGATCGACGCGCCCAGCCTGAAGCCCGAGCACTACGAGGTCTTCGACTGCGCGATGGGCGAGCGCTCCATCTCCGCGATGGGCCACGTCCGCATGATGGCGGCCATCCAGCCGTGGATCAGCGGGGCGCTGTCCAAGACGGTGAACCTGCCGGAGAGCGCCACCGTCGAGGACGTCGAGGAGGTCTACTTCGAGGCGTGGAAGATGGGCGTCAAGGCGCTCGCGATCTACCGCGACAACTGCAAGGTGGGCCAGCCGCTCTCCGCCAAGAAGAAGGAGGAGAAGGTCGCGGAGAAGGCCGAGGAGACCATCCGCGAGGCCGTCGAGAAGGTCATCGAGTACCGCCCGGTCCGCAAGCGCCTCCCCAAGGGCCGTCCCGGTCTGACCACCTCCTTCACGGTGGGCGGCGCCGAAGGCTACATGACCGCCAACTCCTACCCGGACGACGGTCTCGGCGAGGTCTTCCTCAAGATGTCGAAGCAGGGCTCGACGCTCGCGGGCATGATGGACGCCTTCTCGATCGCCGTCTCGGTCGGTCTGCAGTACGGCGTGCCGCTGGAGACGTACGTCTCCAAGTTCACCAACATGCGCTTCGAGCCGGCCGGGATGACGGACGACCCGGACGTGCGGATGGCGCAGTCGATCGTCGACTACATCTTCCGCCGTCTCGCCCTGGACTTCCTGCCCTTCGAGACCCGCTCCGCGCTCGGCATCCACTCGGCCGAGGAGCGCCAGCGTCACCTGGACACCGGTTCGTACGAGCCGGCCCACGACTCCGGCACCGAGGGCCTCCTCGGCGGCGAGAGCCTGGCGGCCCCGCCCGCCCCGCAGCCGGCGCCCGCCGCGCCCAAGGCGACGGTGATCCCGGCCCCCAAGGAGGCGCACACCTCGGCCGAACTGGTCGAGATGCAGCTCGGCATCAGCGCCGACGCACCGCTCTGCTTCTCCTGCGGTACGAAGATGCAGCGGGCCGGGTCCTGCTACATCTGCGAGGGGTGCGGCTCCACCAGCGGCTGCAGCTGAGCCGCGGGGGCGACCGCGACGTGACGTTCCGATCCCGTCGCGACGCGGTCGCCACGTGGGCGCGGTGATCCCGTAACACCCTGAGGGGCGGTGGGCCTAAGTGGCCCGCCGCCCCTCAGGCGGTGCCCAGTGGTGTTCCTCAGGCGGTGCCCATCAGGGCGCCGAAGGACTGCGGGTCCGTGTCGAAGCCGCGCAGGACCTGGGCGAACTGCCAGGTGCCCGAGCCGTCCCGGGTGAACTCGGCGAACGTCGCCGCCGTCGCGTCGCGCACGCCCGTGAAGTCGTGCGCCGACAGCTCCGTGTACCCCTCCGCCAGCCGGACCGAGGCGTTGGCGATCTCCCCGAACGTCCGGCGGCCGTTCTGCTGCTGGATGGCGACGCCCACCACCACGCGGCGGTAGTCCGCTCCCAGGCGGTCCAGCTCCAGCGTCATCTCCTCGTCGGAGCCGAAGCCCTGGCCCGTACGGCTCTCGCGGTCCAGCGTGATCGTGCCGTCCGGGGAACGGCTGCCGAAGTGGACCAGATAGGCCGGGGTGTCCGGGGCGTCCGACGTGTAGGTCGCGGCGACGAGATCCAGGTCGTGGGGGGCCTGGCCCCTGGGGCTGGGATCCCATTTGAGGGTGACCTCGATCTTGGACACGCCTCTGTTGAAACTGCTCACCAGTCTTCCCCCTCCTCGGAGCCGGTGCGGATCTCCGGACCTGTGCACAAGGCTAGACCGCGCCACCGACAACCCGGCGTCGCATCTGGCCAGTTGACGCCACCTTGGCCGATACTCGACAGATCCGGCGCCGCAGCGGGGTCTCTGTCGCGCGCCGTCCGGGCGTGACCGGTGCCATGTCCCGCCCCGTACGATGGCGCGGTGCTGGTCAAGTGGATTCGCTGCACCGTGATCGACCGTCGAGGTTTTGAACGCGGGCAGCGGAAATGGGCGGGTTTGCTCGGTGAGCCGGGGTTCCGGGGGCAGGGCGGGGGATGGAGCAGGTCGCGGCCGGGCGTCGTCCATGTCTTCGCGTTCTGGGAGAGCCGCGCGTTCTACGACTCGTTCATGGCGCGCTCGCACGACCGGCTGTCCGCCTCGCAGTCCGGGACGTGCAAGGACATCCAGGTCAAGCTCTTCGACTACCGCTTCGATGTGAAGACGGGCTTCGAGCCGCGCTTCGGTGACGCGGACGTGGTCCGGGTGGCGCACTCCCGGGTGCACGAGGAACGCGTCGAGCACTTCGCCCTCATGCAGGAGAAGGTGTGGAACCCGGCGATGGCCGGCTCGCCCGGGATGGTGCGCGGGTTCTTCGGTGAGGCGCCGGGCCACGAGTTCATCGTCCTGTCCATGTGGCAGTCGGCGGCCGAGCACGGCAAGTACCGCGTCGAGCGGATCGAACGGCTGACGCTCCGTGCCCAGACGGCCACCGACGTCGCGGCGCTGACCGGTGACGTCATCGACCTGGAGCCCTCCTGGACCGTGTGAGCGGGGTTCCGGACCCGCCCCGCTGGGCCGGATGGACGCCCGGAACGACGGGTGGCCGCACGGCCGGGACCCGGGCGATCTAGGGTCGTGTCATGGCACGACCGAGGCGCATTGTCCTTGTCCGGCACGGCGAGTCGGAAGGCAACGCAGATGACACGGTGTACGAGCGCGAGCCCGACCATGCCCTGAGGCTGACCGAGAAGGGCCGCAGACAGGCCGAGGAGACAGGGGTGCGGCTGCGCGAACTGTTCGGCCGGGAACCGGTCAGCGTCTTCGTCTCGCCCTACCGCCGTACCCACGAGACCTTCGAGGCGTTCGGTCTCGACCCCGGCCAGGTACGGATACGCGAGGAGCCCCGGCTGCGCGAGCAGGACTGGGGGAACTGGCAGGACCGTGAGGACGTACGCCTCCAGAAGGCCTACCGCGACGCGTACGGGCACTTCTTCTACCGCTTTGCGCAAGGCGAGTCGGGGGCCGACGTCTACGACCGCGTCGGGGCCTTCCTGGAGTCGCTGCACCGCAGCTTCGAGACGCCCGACTCGCCGGAGAACGTCCTGCTGGTGACGCACGGGCTGACCATGCGGCTGTTCTGTATGCGGTGGTTCCACTGGTCGGTCGCCGAGTTCGAGTCGCTGTCCAACCCGGGCAACGCCGAGTACCGGATCCTGGAGATCTGCGCCGACGGCCGCTACACGCTCGACCGGCCGTTCGAACAGTGGCGTGTCCCCGAGCCGTACGGCCGCACCGGATAAACCCGCACAGGTGGGGCCCGTACCGGCTAAAATGGCCGTTCGATGACCTCTGATTCCGTATCCGGCCGGCGCTTCGAACGCGCCCTGGCCAGCCTCCGGGGGCTGGCCGTGGGAGACGCCCTGGGCTCCCAGTTCTTCGTACCCGCCCACTACCCGCTGCTGGGCCGCCGCGCGCTGCCGCCCGGCGACTGGCAGTGGACCGACGACACCGAGATGGCCGCGTCCGTGGTGGCCGTCCTGGCCGCCCACCACCGTGTCGATCAGGACGCCCTCGCGCGCTCCTTCGCCGAGCACCACGACTTCGACCGCGGCTACGGTCCCGCCGTGAACCGGATGCTCCGGCTGATCAGGGAGGGCGGCGACTGGCGCGAACTGGCCTCCGCGCTCTTCGACGGCCAGGGCTCCTGGGGCAACGGGGCCGCGATGCGGATCGCGCCGCTCGGCGCCTGGTACGCGGACGACCCCGAGCAGGCCACGCACCAGGCGGAGATCTCCGCGTACACCACCCACCAGCACCGCGAGGCCGTGGCGGGCGCCATGGCGGTGGCCGCCGCGGCCGCCCTCGCCGCCGCCCCGGAGGGGCCGCCCACGGCGGAGGTGCTGCTCGACGCCGTGGTGGCGCTGGTGCCGCGCAGCGCGGTCGGGGCGGGGCTGCGCCGGGCCCGGGACCTGCTGGACTACGACGACCCGGCCACCGTCGCCGCCGTGCTCGGCTGCGGGCGCCGCACCTCCGCCCACGACACCGTGCCGTTCGCCCTCTGGTCGGCGGCGCGCGGGCTCGGCGACTACGAGCGGGCCTTCTGGACGACGGCCCAGGCCGGAGGCGACGTCGACACCAACTGCGCCATCGTCGGGGGAGTGGTCGCCGCCGAGGGGGCGCGCGGGGCGCCGCCGGAGGAGTGGCGGGCGCGTACGGAGGCGCTGCCGGGGTGGCTGACGGTACCGGCGGACCGGTGACGGACCGGTGACGGCGGCCCGCTGACGACCGGGCGACTGCCTACGGCCGACCGCCGGCGGCCACTCGTTGACGGCGGGTGTGACGTACGGGCGCGTACGCCGGAGCAGGCGGCGGGCGTACGCGCCGGGGCGTGCGGCTTACGTGGCGTATGCGCCGTTCATTGTCACGGCCCTGCCACAGCCGTCCTTCCGGAGGCGTAGCTCCGCGCACCGGGGGCCTACCCTTTCGGCCACGCCGCCGTGTTGATCTTCCACTGGCGCGCGCCGATCGAGACACCGGGTTCCGCGCGCCGCTCCTCCGCCGCGTACGGGCCCGGTCGGGAGGGGGTCCCGTGACAGATTCACCGTCCGTACCAGAGAGACCGTCCACAGCCGGGCCGGCCGGGAAACCGGAACCGGAACCGGATGCGGCGGGAGGTAGCGCCGCACGGGACACGGAGGCCGAACCGGTCGACGCCGTGCCCGCACCGTCCGCCGCACGCCCGTCCGCCGCACGCCCGTCCCCGCGCGTCGAGCCGCCTCACCGGGGCGCCCAGCCCCCGCCCGTGCGGCCGTACCCGGAGCCGTGGCAGCAGTGGCAGCCCCGGCGCCCCGAACCGCCCGCCTGGGTGGGCGAGGTCAGACCCGAGCCGCCCGCCGGGATCAGGACCGCCACCCTCTGGTCGGTCCTGGCGACCGCGCTGCTCAGCGCCCTGCTGCTGCGTGACGGCGCCGGGGTGAACCTGCTGCTCGTGGCCGTCCCCGCCGCCCTCGCCGCGTACTTCTCCGCTCAGGCCGCGGGCCGGCTGCCCCGCCCCTGGACACTGCTCTGGTCCTTCGGCGGCCTCGCCCTGCTGACCGTGCCCGCGCTGCGGGACGCCGGTCTGCCCACGTTCCTCGCGGTCGTCTCCGCCGCGGCGCTCGGCGCGCTGGCGCTGGGCGGCAGCCGAAGCTGGACGGGGATGCTCCTCGGGCTGCCCAGCCTGGTCGGCGCGGCGGGACCCGGCACGGTCTGGGCCCTGAGCGGGCTGCGCGAGCGTGCGGGCGGCGGCCGGGGGAGGGTGGCCCCCGTCCTGCGCGCCGTGGCGGTCGCCGCCGGTCTGCTGATCGTGTTCGGCACGCTCTTCGCGAGCGCCGACGCGGCGTTCGCCGAGATCCTCGGCTCGCTCGTCCCCGACGTCTCCGTCTCCGAAGGGCCCTGGCGGGTCGTCCTCTTCGCGTGCGGACTCCTCGGTGCCCTGGCCGCCGCGCGCACCGCCGCGTCACCGCCGCGCTGGGACCGGGTGACCGTACCGCCCGGGCGGCCCCGAGGACGTACGGAGTGGGCGCTTCCGCTGATCGTCCTCAATCTGCTCTTCGCGGCGTTCATCGCCGTTCAGCTCGTGGTGCTCCTCGGCGGCTACGACAAGGTGCTGGCGGAGACCGGCCTGAAGCCCGCCCAGTACGCCCGCCAGGGCTTCTGGCAGCTCCTGTGGGTCACGGTGCTGGTCCTGGTCGTCCTGGTGGTCGCCGGGCGCTGGGCCCCGCGTGGCGGCGCGCGTGACGCCGTCCTGGTCCGCACCGTCCTGGGCGCCCTCGGCGTGCTCACCCTCGTCGTGGTCGCCAGCGCGCTCCGCCGGATGGACCTGTACGTCGACGCCTTCGGCCTGACCCGGCTGCGGGTCTCCGTGGCGGGCGTGGAGCTGTGGCTCGGACTCGTGGTCGTGCTGATGCTGGTGGCCGGGGCGACCGGGGGCCGCTGGCTGCCGCGCGCCGTCGCCGCGAGCGCCGGGGCCGGCGTCCTCGCCTTCGGCCTGGTCTCGCCGGACGCGCTGGTCGCGGAGCGGAACGTACAGCGGTACGAGCGCACCGGCACGCTCGACAGCGAGTACGTCCGCGAACTGTCGGCCGACGCGGTGCCGGCCCTGGACCGGCTCCCCGAGCCGCTGCGCTCGTGCTCCCTGCGCCGGATCGCCGTCGAGCTGGGCAGGGACGCCGACGAGCCCTGGTACGCGACCAGCCTTGCCGAGACCAGGGCCCGCGACCTGCTGGCGGAACGCGGCGTACGGTACGTCGCCTCCTGCCCCGGGGAGTACCGCTACGAGCGGTGAGCCGGCTGCCTCATGGGCCGCTCCATGGCGGGGACTTCGGGCCGCCGCACCGCCCGGACACGGGCGCGCCCGGCCGGTGCGCGAGGGCGCGCCCGACTCCGCGCCGCGGCACGGCCGGTACCCGGTCTGTCGCGTGGCGTGCGGGCGGCGTAACCTGGCAGGTGCCATGCCGTACGAACCACCCACGCACACCGTTGAGCGCTCGCTGCGCGCCACCACAGACGCCAGGATCATCGCCGGCGTCGACGAGGTCGGACGCGGAGCGTGGGCAGGTCCGGTCACGGTGTGCGCGGCCGTCACCGGACTGCGCAGACCCCCGGCGGGACTCACCGACTCCAAGCTCATCACGCCCAAGCGCCGTACGGAGCTGGCCGATGAACTGAAGGCGTGGGTCACGTCGTACGCCCTCGGGCACTCCTCCCCGGAGGAGATCGACGCCCTCGGGATGACCGCGGCACTCAGGCTCGCCGCCGTACGCGCCCTGGAGGCGCTGCCGGTACGGCCCGACGCGGTGATCCTGGACGGCAAGCACGACTATCTCGGAGGACCCTGGCAGGTGCGTACGGTCATCAAGGGCGACCAGTCCTGCGTCTCCGTGGCGGCCGCCTCGGTGCTCGCCAAGGTGCGCAGGGACGCGATGATGGCCGAACTGGGCGCGGGGTCCGAGGAGTACGTACCGTTCGCCTTCGGCGCCAACGCCGGTTATCCCTCACCGGTGCACCGGGCGGCGCTGGAGGAACGGGGGCCGACACCGCAGCACCGGCTGTCGTGGTCCTATCTCGACGCGCTGCCCCGGTGGCGGCACCTCAAGAAGGTCCGGGTCCCCGCGCAGGCCGACGCTATGGAAAGCGGGGGCCAACTCGGCTTCGATTTCTGACCGTCGACCACCCGACAGCGGACCATCCGGTGTCCGGAGCATCCGGCTCCGGAACGACCGGCCGTGGAACGTGAGTCATCAGGAACACGAGACTTCCGGTACGGGCCCTCTCCGGGGCACCCGGTGACCCGTCCGGCGAACCCCCGCCCGGGGTCCCTCGCGGCCTCGGGCACGGGCACGAATGAGCCCACCCACCGATGCTTTTCGCACCGGTGTTTGATAGACATCCAGTCATGCCTCTCATCCCTCAGGAGCCTCAGATTCACGAGAGAGCCCAGGGTCCCAGCGCCACGCCGGCCACCGGTCGCACCGCTTCGACCCCCCGTCCCGTACCCGGTCCGCGTCCCGTCCCCGGGCCGCGCTCCGCGACGACACCGAGGCCCGGACGTCCGGGTCCCGGTCCCGCGAGGCCCGCGCCGCCGGCGCAGCGCTCGCACAGCTCCGCCGGTCAGCCGAAGGCGTCCGGCACCGCCGACTCCGCCCCTTCGACCTCTCCCGCCACGCCTCGGACCTCCTCCGTCCCCCAGGTCCAGGTGATCCCTGCCTCGGCGGCCGGTGCGCTGGACGCCGCCGAGGGGGCGATCGACCTGCTGCTGGACGCGGGCCGGGCGCCGGGCGACATCCTGGCGCTCACCACCGGCGAACAGCACCCGTGGGCCACCCACGAGCTGTCCTTCGGCGAGAGCGCGTACTGGGCCCAGCACGACGCCCGTGAGGACGTGTTCTTCGCGGACGCCGCCGCCGTGGCCCGTGCGCAGTCCCGGCCCGTCGTGGTCGTCGCCGTCAACGGCGGTGACGACGACGCCGTCGCCGAGGCGCTGCCCCTGGCCCGTGGCCGCGCCACCGCGCTCCTCGTGGTGTGCGGTGACGCCGAGCGGATCAACGCCGTGCTCGGCGCGGGCGTCTGAGCCGTCCGGCACCCGGCGCGCCCGCTGGGCGCGCCCACGTCGGTACGTTCCGGTGGTGACCCGGCCGCGCCTCCTCAGGAGGGTGGCCGGGCCGCTTCGGGGAGCCGCCCGAAGGGATGTACGCGACGGCCGCTCCGCCTCCGGCGGGCGGCCGTTCAGCGCGCGGCGGTACGGCGCTGCGCCTCCACCGAGCCGCCACCACCGCGCAGCGGTGAGGGGGCCGGGTCCGCAGCCGTCTCCGCCAGGCTCGCCGGTGGCGAGTCCGAACTGGGGCGACGGCCCCCGCGGCCCTCGCCCAGCACCTGCCAGCCGCCGCGCGTCAGCGTGATGTACGCGCCGCAGCGCAGCCCGTGCAGCGTGCACGCGTCGCGCAGCCCCCACATCCAGGCGCCGTCCTCCTCCGTCCAGCGCTCGTCGCCCTCGCGGCAGTAGAGCAGCACGGCCGTGCGCACCGGCGTACGCCGACGCAGATCGTGCGGGATGACCCGACGCAGGTGCGCCAGCAGCGCGTTGCGGAACTCCCAGCCGTCCACCGGCACGGCGCGCGGTACGAACGACGCGCTGGCGGCCAGCCGTTCCTCGGGATCGAGCACGGCCACCACGGCGGTCGCGGGGGTCGGCGCGTGCCGGCTGTGCAGACCGCTGACGACCTCACGGGGGTTGCGCAGAAGCGGAATCCCGGCGGCGGCCCACTCGGCGGGTTCGAGCATCCTGGCGAGGCGGCTGACGGAAGCGGCCTGGGCATTGATCGAAGTGGCTGCGGACGGAGCGAATCCGAAGGTCACGTTCCTCCCTTCGCATACGCGCCCATGGTGCGGGCAGAGTCGAGTGGGGACGCGCCGCGGCACAGCCCTTGCGGAGCGCGAGGAGACCATGCGGGGGCAGTTCCAATTCTCACCGGCGCGGGGGCGCGCGGCAACGAGCAATTGGCGCCGCTGGTGGGAATGCGTAGATATGACGGCTATATACCTGCGCGCTCCCGTGGCCTCGCGTGACAGCCGCCGCGGCCTCGGCTCCGTCTCAGCTCTGAACGGCGAGGACCAGCGGAAACACCCCCTCGGCTCCGGCCCTGCGCAGCAGCCGGGTGGCCACCGCGAGCGTCCAGCCGCTCTCCGAGAGATCGTCGACGAGCAGCACCGGACCGCCGGCCGCCGCCAGCGCCTCCGCCAGCTCCGGCGGCACGGTCAGAGCCTCGTGCAGCCCCCGCACCCGCTGCGCGCCGTTGGTGCGGGAGATCCGGGCGTCGGCCGCCCCCGGCGCGTACGCGACCGTACCGAGCAGCGGCATCCTGCCGATCTCCGAGATCCGGGCGCCCAGTGAGTCCACCAGCCGGGGCCTGGAGCGCGAGGCGACCGTGACCACACCGACCGGCCTGGGCGGCGCGTCCTCGGCGCCCGAGGCCCAACCACCGGGCCCCTTCGCCCAGTCGGAGAGCACACTCACCACGGCGGTGACCACATCGTCGGGCACCGGACCGTCCGTGGCGCGCGCCGTCAGTATCGGACGGAGCCGGTTCCCCCAGCCGATGTCGGAGAGCCGCCCCAGTGCCCGCCCGGGGAAGGACTGCTCGCCCTGCGCGATCCGCCCCTTGAGGGAGACCCCGACCGCGGCGAGACCGGTCGGCCACATCTTGCGGGGCTCCACCTCCACCCCGGGCCTGCCCAGCTCACCCCGGGCGGCGTCGAGCGCGGCGTCGGTCACCTTGGCCTCGAAACGCGTTCCCGCGCAGTTGTCGCACCGCCCGCAGGGCACCGCCTCCTCGTCGTCGAGCTGACGCCGCAGGAACTCCATCCGGCACCCCGACGCCGACGCGTAGTCGCGCATCGCCTGCTGCTCGCTCTGCCGCTGCCGCGCCACCCACGCGTACCGCTCCGTGTCGTACACCCACGGCCGCCCCGTCGACGTCCAGCCGCCCTTGACCCGCCGTACCGCCCCGTCCACGTCCAGCACCTTGAGCATCGTCTCCAGCCGGGTCCGCCGCAGCTCCACCAGGGGCTCCAGGGCGGGCAGCGACAACGGCCGGTCGGCGTGGGCCAGCACGTCCAGGGTGCGGCGGACCAGCTCCTCCGGCGGGAAGGCCACCGACGCGAAGTACTGCCAGATCACCTCGTCCTCCTTGCCCGGCAGCAGCAGCACCTCGGCATGGGCCACCCCGCGCCCCGCGCGCCCCACCTGCTGGTAGTAGGCGATGGGGGAGGAGGGCGAACCGAGATGGACCACGAACCCGAGATCGGGCTTGTCGAACCCCATGCCCAGCGCGGACGTCGCCACCAGCGCCTTCACCCGGTTCCCCAGCAGATCGTCCTCGGCCTGCTGCCGCTCCGCGTTCTCCGTACGGCCGGTGTACGAGGCCACGGTGTGCCCGCACTGCCGCAGATACGCCGTGACCTCCTCGGCCGCCGCGACCGTCAGGGTGTAGACGATCCCCGATCCCGGCAGCTCCCCGAGGTGGTCGGCCAGCCACGCCAGCCGGTGCGCCGCGTCCGGCAGCCGGAGCACATGGAGGCTGAGGCTCTCCCGGTCCAGCGGCCCCCGCAGCACCAGCGCGTCCGTCCCCGCGCCCGTGCCCAGCTGCTCGGCGACATCGGCGCTCACGCGCGAGTTGGCCGTGGCCGTGGTGGCGAGGACCGGAACCCCCGACGGCAGCTCGGCGAGCATCGTGCGCAGCCGTCGGTAGTCGGGGCGGAAGTCATGACCCCAGTCCGAGATGCAGTGCGCCTCGTCGACCACCAGCAGACCCGTCGCCGCCGAGAGCCGGGGCAGCACCTGGTCGCGGAAGTCCGGGTTGTTGAGCCGCTCCGGGCTCACCAGCAGGACGTCGACCTCGCCGGCGGACACCTCGTCCTGGATCGCGTCCCACTCCTCCGCGTTGGACGAGTTGATCGTCCGGGCGCGGATCCCGGCCCGCGCCGCGGCCTCCACCTGGTTGCGCATCAGCGCCAGCAGCGGCGACACGATCACCGTCGGACCCGCGCCCCGCGCGCGCAGCAGCGACGTCGCCACGAAATACACCGCGGACTTGCCCCAGCCCGTGCGCTGGACGACCAGCGCACGGCGATGGTCGGCGACGAGCGCCTCGATGGCCCGCCACTGGTCCTCGCGCAGCCGGGCGGCGCCGGTGGCGTCACCGACCAGGCGTGCGAGGACGGCGTCTGCGGACGCCCGGAGAGCTGCGCGGTCTGCGTTGGTCATGGCCCCATGCAACCCGATGGGTCGGACAATCCGCGAATGCGGCCCGCGACCTGTGGACAAGTTATCCACAGGCTCCGGCGGGATCCGGCGGATTCCGGCACGGTCGAGTCATGAACCAGCACCGCGAACACCACGAACCGACCGGATCCGCCGACCAGCAGCAGATCACCCTGCGCAGTCCCGCGGAGCTCGCCGACGCCCTGCCGTATCTCCTCGGATTCCATCCCACCGACTCCGTCGTCATGGTCGCGCTGCACGGCGGGCACGGCCGCTTCGGCGGACGGCTCAGGCTCGGCATCCCCCGCTCGCCCGAGGAGTGGCCCCCCGTCGCCGACCAGCTCGCCGAGTGCCTGATCGAGGGCAGCGAGCGCAGGGGCGCCCGTCCTGACGGCATCGTCGCCTTCCTCTGTCAGGACCCGGGGCCCGACGAGACGGGACAGCAGGTGATGGAACGGCTGCGCCCCCTCGCGCAGCGGCTGCGCACCGCCTGCGGCGGCCTTGAGGTCCCCGTGCACGAGGTGCTCTGCATCTCCGACGGCCGCTTCTGGTCCTACTGCTGCCCCGACCAGCGCTGCTGTCCGCCCGAGGGCACCGGCCTCGCCCTGCCGGGGACCTCGGTGATGGCCGCTGCCGCCGCCTACGCCGGGGTCCAGGTACGGGGCTCGCTGCGGGAGATGGAGGCACGGCTGGCGCCCTGGGCCGCCCCCGCCGCCGTCGAGGCACAGGAACGGGCGCTCGACCGCGCCGGCGCCTCGCTCGTGCCCAGAATCCTGATCAGCGGGAGCAGGGAACAGGTCGGCGTCGAGACCCTGACTCTGGCCCGCTCTCTCCTCGAACGGCTGGGCGCGGCACGGACCGGCGACCGGACCGGCGCGGACGCCGAGGACGACCGGCTCATCGAGGACGACGAGGCCGCCGCCGTGATTCTCGGCCTCCAGGACCGTGAGACCCGGGACCGGGCCGCCGAGTGGATGGAGGGGCCGGACGCCGCACCCGCGTTACGGCTCTGGCGCGCGCTGTCCCGCCGCTGCGTCGGGCCGTACGCGGAACACGCCACCGCCCCGCTGACCCTGGCCGGCTGGGTCGCCTGGTCCACCGGGGACGACGTGGGGGCCCGGGTCGCCCTCGGGCTCGCGCTGCGCCTCGACCCGGGTTACGTCTTCGCCCAACTGCTCCACCAGGCATGCAACGAGGGGCTGGATCCGGAGACGCTGCGCCGCTGTCTGCGCGAGGAGCGGGTCGCCCGCGCGCTCCCCGGTCCGCGCGCCGCGGCCGGCCGGACCGGGCCACGGGCCGCGCGTCCGTCCAGGGCGCGGAAGACCGCGGAGCCGAAGCGGTCGCGCCCCGGCGCCGGCGCGGGGCGTGAGCACGGCGCGGTACGCCGGGGCGGACAGCGCGGAACCAGGAGCAGGCGGTGACGGCCGGGTGGCGGCGGAGGTGAAGGGCGTCGGGCGTGGGGGCCGGGGGCGTGAGCGGTGTCGGCTGCGAAAAGCGGTGGCCGTGAGCGGGGTCGGGCGCGGCGGGCGGCGGGTGTCAACGGGGTCGAATACGAAGGGCAGGGGGCGTGAATGACGGAAGGAGTGTTTATCGTCAGGCAGACGACTAAGATCGCGGCATGTCGCCCTACGACCCCTCGGCCTACCCGGCATTCGCTGTCACCGTCGATCTGGTGGTGCTCACCGTGCGCCGTCACGCGCTCTGCGCGCTGGTCGTGCGGCGCGGAGAGCCGCCGTTCCAGGGGCGGTGGGCGTTGCCCGGTGGCTTCGTCAAGGCCGATGAGGACCTGTCGGGGGCCGCGGCGCGCGAACTGGTCGAGGAGACCGGGCTCTGCGCCCATGACCCGGTCTCCCCGGCGCCCGGGAACGCCGCCCATCTCGAACAGCTCGCCACCTACGGCGATCCGGGGCGCGATCCCCGGATGCGGGTGGTCAGCGTGGCACACCTCGCGCTCTCGCCCGATCTGCCCGCGCCCCGGGCCGGCGGAGACGCCAACAGCGCCCGCTGGGCCCCGGTCGACGCCCTGCTCAGCCAGGAGGGCGGGTTCGCCCGCGAGGACGAGCAGCCCGCACCGCTCGCCTTCGACCACGCGCGGATCCTCGCGGACGGGGTGGAGCGGGCCCGCTCCAAGATCGAGTACTCCTCGCTGGCCACGGCGTTCTGCCCGTCCGAGTTCACCGTCGGCGAGCTGCGCAGGGTGTACGAGGCGGTGTGGGGCGTGGTGCTCGACCCGCGCAACTTCCACCGCAAGGTCACCGGCACCCCGGGCTTCCTGGTTCCGTCCGGGGGCACCACCACCCGTCAGGGCGGCAGGCCCGCGCAGTTGTTCCGGGCCGGCGGCGCGACCGTACTCAACCCGCCGATGCTCCGCCCCGAGGTCTGACCCGCGCGGCCCGACCCGAGAGGTCCGGCGGGGGAGATCCGACGGGCGGGAGAAGTCCGACGGGCGGGGCTCCGGTGGACGGGGCTCCGGTGGGCCGGGATCTGACAGGCGGGGGACTCGAACGGCCGCCCTTACCTCGCAAATCAGACATATCGCGTTATCGTGCTGCGGTACCCACTGCTGTCGAGCGGTCTCACCTCCCCGCGAGAGAAGCGATGCTCCAGGCCATCGGACTGACCAGTTCCCCCCGTCGAGACCTGCCGCCCGCGGTGGACGATCTGACCTTCGAGGCGCCTCCTGGTGCGGTCACGGCGCTCCTCGGCGCCCCCGGAGCGGGCAAGACCACCGTGCTCCGGCTCATGCTCGAACTCGAACCCGGCCGCGGCGTCACCTACTTCCGCGGGCGTCCGCTCCACCGTGTCGCCCATCCGGCCCGCGAGATCGGGGTCCTCCTCGGCGATGTGCCCGGCCATCCCGCGCGTACCGTCCGCGGGCAGCTCAAGCTGGTCTGCGCCGCCGCAGGAGTGCCCGCCTCCCGCGCCGACGAACTCCTCGACGTCGTCGGGCTCGCTCCTCTGGGCGACGAACGGCTCGGCGCCCTGTCGCTCGGTACGGACCGCAGGCTCGGGCTCGCCGTCGCGCTGCTGGGCGACCCGCACACCCTGCTGCTCGACGCGCCGTCCGCGGAGCTGTCGCCGCGCGAGAAGAGCTGGCTGCACGGGCTGCTGCGGGCCCACGCGGGCCAGGGCGGCACCGTGCTCTACACCACGGACGACCCCAAGGAGGCCGCCCGCGTCTCGGACCGCGTCGTCACGCTCGACGAGGGCCGGCTCGTGGCCGACCAGGACACCGCCTCCTTCGCCCGAACCCGGCTGCGGCCCCGGGTCGCCGTCAGGACCCCGCACGCCGCGCGGCTCGCCGACGCCCTGAGTCGGGAGGCCCGCGCGGCCCGGCGCTCCGTCGAGGTGGTCGCCGAGGCCGGCAGCCTGCTCACCGTCTACGGCAGCAGTTGCCCGGAGATCGGGGAGACCGCCTTCCGGCACGGCGTCCTCGTCCATCAGCTCGCCGACGAGATCGGGGACACCGGCCCGGCGCCCGGATCCGCGCCGTCGCCCGCGGCCACCGGCTCCGTACCGGGCCCCGCGGCCTCCTCGGAAGCCGTTACGCGGACCCGCACGAGTGCCCGTACGGACCTCCGGGCCGGATCCCGAGCCGACGGGCCCGTTCCGCTCCCGCAGGCCCTGCCGGGCCGTCCTGCCCGCTCCCCGCTCCGGCCGCTCCGCTACGAGCTGCGCCGGATGGTGGGCGTCAGGACCGCCCCGTTGATCATGGTCGGTGCCCTCCTCGCCTCCGTCGCCCTCGCCGTCCCCCTCGGCCGCACCGGCGGGACCCCGCTGCCCGGACTGCTCGCCGCCTGGCCGGCGATCCTGCCCCTGCCGCCCGCCGTGCTCGCCGCCGGACTGATCGGCGCGCTCTCCTTCGCCGACGAGTACCGCCATCCCACCCTCGCCGGCGCGCGCGGCACCGTCCCCCGCCGCCTCGCCCTGCTCCTCGCCAAGCTCGCCGTCACCGCCGGAGCCGCCCTGCTCCTCGCCCTCCTCGCGGTGCTGGCCGACGGCGCGGCGCTCCGTCTCGTCTACGGCGCCGACGCCGTACCCGTACCGGACAACTGGGCCGCTCTGGCGGCCGGTTGGGCCGGACTCGCGATCGGCTGCGCCTGGGCCGGGCTGCTCGGCGCGGGGGTCTTCCGGATCGCGATCGCCGGGATGGCCGCCGTCGTCGCCGTCCCGACCCTCGTCGTCCCGCTGCTCCAGAGGGTGTTCGCCGGGCCCTCCGTCCGCTCGGTCGCCGGACTCCCGGGCAGGCTGCGCGACATGGCCTGGCCGCTCTGGCCGCACCGGGCGGACCAGTGGCTGGCCGCGACGTTCGGACTCGTGGCCCAGCCGGTCGCCGCCGCGCTCACCCTGTCGCTGTCGGCCCTGCTCTGCGCGTATCTGCTCACCGGCCTTCGCCGCAGGGCCCGTTGGTGACCGCGTACGACCGCAGCGTCAGGTCATGGCGGTAACTCCCCTGATAAAGCCCACTTCTTTCCGATAAGGCGTCAATCGAAGGGCGGGCGCCGATCACCCTTTCGTGTGCTTTTCACCAAAGACCTCAAGGCGCACGGAAGCAACGCCGACAAAGGATGCGTGAGTACCCTTGCGCACACCATGATGACCGCCGCCCGCTCCGCCGAGTCCGGCCTCGCCGAGCCGGGTGAACTCGACCGCTACCCCTTTGCCGAGGCGCCCGGCGCCGACCGTATGGCCGCACCCGTCTGGGACGGCGCCGACACCGATCTGGGCCGGGTGGGACGGCGTACGACGAGCAGCCGGGGCCGCGGGCTGCACGGCCAACTCGTCCAGCAGCTCGGACAGATGATCGTATCCGGGGACCTGGGCGCCGACCGGCCGCTCGTACCCGAGGAGATCGGCCAGCGCTTCGAGGTCTCCCGCACGGTGGTGCGGGAGTCGCTGCGCGTTCTTGAGGCGAAGGGGCTCGTGAGCGCCCGGCCCAATGTCGGTACCCGGGTCCGGCCGGTCAGCGACTGGAATCTGCTCGACCCCGACATCATCGAATGGCGCGCTTTCGGGCCACAGCGCGACGACCAGCGCCGGGAGCTGAGCGAGCTGCGCTGGACGATCGAACCCCTCGCCGCGCGGCTGGCGGCCGGCCACGGCCGGGCCGATGTGCAGCAGCGCCTCGCGGACATGGTCGGGATCATGGGCCACGCCCTCGCCCAGGGCGACGCGATCACCTTCGCGCGGGCGGACACCGAATATCACTCCCTGCTGATCCAGCTCGCCGGCAACCGGATGCTGGAGCACCTTTCGGGGATCGTGTCCGCCGCGCTCCAGGTCTCCGGAGGCCCGGTCACCGGCTGTGACCGCCCCACGGAGGCGTCGCTCGACCACCACGCGCGGATCGCCGACGCCCTCGCCTCAGGGGACGCCCACGCCGCGGAGTCGGCCATGCGCCAACTTCTCACCGTGCAGCCCGATGTGGAGCGTGTCGTGCCGGCACCGCGCGAGCACTGAGCGCTCCCCGGGGCCAGGGCGTACGGGGATGTACGCGTCGTGTGTCGCCGGACCCGGAGGTCCGGCGACGCGACGGTGGGACGGTGAATCCCGCTTCTGGCCGCTTTGCCGCAAATGGGGTGTGACTCGGGCCACGTGGATTGGGCGTAACACTCCTGGAGGCAGGGCGATGACCTAAGAGGTGACAGCCGAGGAGGGAATGCGAGCGCCGCGTGTGGCGCTGTATTCAGCTCCGAGGTCCAGCCCGCGTCGTCGGCGACATCCCCAGCCGACGGTCGTCGGCTCCGGCCCGATCATGGGCGGGGCCGGAAGCCGTTTCCATCGTTCCGAGAGGTTGTTCGTGTCGGCCAGCACATCCCGTACGCTCCCGCCGGAGATCGCCGAGTCCGAGTCTGTGATGGCGCTCATCGAGCGGGGAAAGGCTGATGGGCAGATCGCCGGCGATGACGTGCGTCGCGCCTTCGAGGCCGACCAGATTCCGCCAACCCAGTGGAAGAATGTTCTGCGCAGCCTCAACCAGATCCTCGAGGAAGAGGGTGTGACGCTGATGGTCAGTGCCGCGGAGTCGCCCAAGCGCACCCGCAAGAGCGTCGCAGCGAAGAGCCCGGTCAAGCGCACCGCCACCAAGACCGTCACGGCGAAGACGACCGTGACCAAGACCGTCGCGGCCACCGCCGCCCCGACGGCGGAGAGCGTCGCCGCCGACGACTCCGTCGCCCCCGCCAAGAAGGCGGCGGCCAAGAAGACGGTCGCGAAGAAGGCGACCGTCAAGAAGACCGCCGCCAAGAAGACGACGGCGAAGAAGACCGCGGGCAAGAAGGACTCCGACGAGATCGTCGACGGCGAAGAGCCGACCGAGGAGATCCAGGCGGGCAAGGGCGAGGAGGAGGAGACCGAGGGCGAGAACAAGGGCTTCGTCCTCTCCGACGACGACGAGGACGACGCGCCCGCGCAGCAGGTCGCCGTCGCCGGTGCCACCGCCGACCCCGTCAAGGACTACCTGAAGCAGATCGGCAAGGTCCCGCTCCTCAACGCGGAGCAGGAGGTCGAGCTGGCCAAGCGCATCGAGGCCGGTCTCTTCGCCGAGGACAAGCTGGCCAACTCCGACAAGCTCGCGCCCAAGCTCAAGCGCGAGCTGGAGATCATCGCCGAGGACGGCCGCCGCGCCAAGAACCACCTGCTGGAGGCCAACCTCCGCCTCGTCGTCTCGCTGGCCAAGCGCTACACCGGCCGCGGCATGCTCTTCCTGGACCTGATCCAGGAGGGCAACCTCGGTCTGATCCGCGCGGTCGAGAAGTTCGACTACACCAAGGGCTACAAGTTCTCCACGTACGCCACCTGGTGGATCCGGCAGGCGATCACCCGCGCCATGGCCGACCAGGCCCGCACCATCCGTATCCCGGTGCACATGGTCGAGGTCATCAACAAGCTCGCGCGCGTGCAGCGCCAGATGCTCCAGGACCTGGGCCGCGAGCCCACCCCGGAGGAGCTGGCCAAGGAACTCGACATGACCCCCGAGAAGGTCATCGAGGTCCAGAAGTACGGCCGTGAGCCGATCTCCCTGCACACCCCGCTCGGCGAGGACGGTGACAGCGAGTTCGGTGACCTCATCGAGGACTCCGAGGCGGTCGTCCCGGCGGACGCCGTGAGCTTCACGCTCCTCCAGGAGCAGCTCCACTCGGTGCTCGACACGCTCTCCGAGCGCGAGGCGGGCGTGGTCTCGATGCGCTTCGGTCTCACCGACGGCCAGCCCAAGACGCTGGACGAGATCGGCAAGGTCTACGGGGTGACGCGTGAGCGCATCCGGCAGATCGAGTCCAAGACGATGTCGAAGCTGCGCCACCCGTCCCGGTCGCAGGTCCTGCGCGACTACCTGGACTAGTCGGCGCCGCGCCACGGCGCCCGGCACCGGGCCCCTTACCCGGACCGGTCCACGACGCGCCAGAGGGCGCGCGAAGCACGACGGAAGACCCGGATGCCACCAGGCATCCGGGTCTTCGCGCTGTGCGCGGGGGTGCGAGACCCGTCCGGGTGACTGACCCTGGGTAGATCACTGTCCACCGAGAGTCAGGAGCCTGTATGCGCCGTTCCCTTGCCCGCGTGTTCACCGGAGGTCTGGCCGTGATCGCCGCGGGGGCCCTGCTGCCGCTCTTCGCGCCCGCTTCCGCCACCGCCGACAGCGTGATCATCGGAGGGAAGCCGGTCAGGGCGGAGGACAGCCCCTGGGTGGTCGCCCTCTCCAGCCGGGACCGTTTCGGGGGAACGCGGGCGGGCCAGTTCTGCGGAGGCGTGGTGGTGGCGCCGACGAAAGTGCTGACCGCCGCCCACTGCATGGGCAGGGACGTCCTCGGCGCCGCCCCCGAGTCCGTCGGTGACCTGCGGGTCATCGCCGGGCGTGAGCGGCTGCGCGGCAAGGGCGGGCACGAGGTGCCCGTACGGTCCGTCCTGGTCGACCCGGCGTACGACCCGGGGACGAACGCGGCGGACCTCGCGGTGCTGACCCTGTCGCGGGCGCTGCCCTCCGGGTACGCGATCCGGCCGGCGGAGCCGGACGACCCCGCCACCGCGCCCGGCACGGACGCGGCGGTCTACGGCTGGGGCGACACCACGGGCGGCGGCGCGTACGCCGAGGCGCTGCGCTCCGCGCCTGTCACGGTCCTCCGGGACGCGGAGTGCGAGCGGGCCTACCCGGGCGCCTCAGGGGCCCAGGGGGGCCGTTACGACGCCGCCACGATGCTCTGCGCGGGCGACCCCAGGGGCGGGCACGACGCCTGCCAGGGCGACAGCGGCGGGCCGCTGGTGGCCGAGGGGCGGCTCATCGGGTTGGTCTCGTGGGGCAGCGGCTGCGGACGGGCCGGCAATCCGGGGGTCTACACCCGGGTCAGCACGGGCGTGGAACCGGTCGCCGACGCGCTGGGGGAGCGGAGGAACCCCTGAGGAGCCTCCGGCCGGCCGTACCCGCCGTACCGGGCTCCGGACCGGCCGCACCGGCCGTACCGGGCTCCGGACCGGGCCTACCGGACTCCAGGGCCGGGGGCCCCCCCCCCCGGGGCCCCGCCCCCAGGGCCAGATAAAGTGGGGGGGGGCGGCCGCGCGCGGGGCGGGGGGGGCGCCGGCCGCGCGAGCGCGGCGGGGCGCGC
>NZ_JBHZDA010000079.1:1839-33677 GCF_042755665.1 Streptomyces sp. NPDC059142 | reverse complement strand
CGCCCCGCGCCGCCGGGGCCCCCCCCCGCGGCGGGGCCGGGCCGGGGGGGCGCCCCCCCGCCCCCCCGGGGTCCCCCCGGCGCCCCCCCCCCCTAGGGGGGCCGCCCCCCGGGGCGCGGCCTGCGGCGCCCGTACGGGGTCGTCCAGGACCGCGCGTACGGCCGCCAGCAGCCGCAGATAGGCGCGGGCCGCGGAGCGCTCGTCCGGGGCGCCGGGGGTACGGGACGTGATGGTGGTCATCGTGGCTTCCTCCCCATGAATCCGTGGATCCGCGGATTCCGGAACTCCCGGAATCCGCAGGACCCTCAAGTCTGATCCATGGGTCTGACAACGCGGCCTCGGCGTGGGGTGGAGGCCCGCCCCACCCCGCCCCGCTCCCGCGCCTTACTCCTCGACGAGCATCCCGGCGCGCAGCCGGGTGATGATCCGGTTGAGCAGCCGCGACACGTGCATCTGCGACACGCCCAGCTCGGCGCCGATCTGCGACTGCGTCATCTCCTGGCCGAACCGCATCGTGACGATGCCGCGTTCCCGCTCGTCGAGCTGTTCCAGCAGCGGGGCCAGGGCGTGCAGGTTCTCGACCTTCTCCATCGCCGGGTCCGCCTCGCCCAGCACATCGGCGAAGGTCCGGCCGCCGCCGGTGGCGCCCTCCTCGTTCGTGGGCATGTCCAGCGAACCGGCCGTGTAGCCGTTGGTCGCGACCAGACCCTCGATGACCTCCTCCTCGGAGAGGCCGAGCAGTTCGGAGAGTTCCTTGACGGTCGGGTCCCGGTCCAGGACCGTCGCCAGGTGCTCCTTGGCCTTGGCCAGCTCGACGCGCAGCTCCTGAAGGCGGCGCGGAACGTGGACGGCCCAGCTCGTGTCCCGGAAGAAACGCTTGATCTCACCGACGATGTAAGGCACCGCGAACGAGGTGAACTCGACCTCACGGGAGAGGTCGAACCGGTCGATCGCCTTGATCAGGCCGATCGTGCCGACCTGGAGGATGTCCTCCATGTCGCCCGCGCCCCGGTTGCGGAAGCGCCCCGCGGCGAACCGCACCAGCGACTGGTTCATCTCGATGAGCGTGTTGCGGGCGTACTGGTATTCGGGCGTGCCCTCCTCCAGGACCTGGAGCTGGTCGAAGAAGAGCTTCGACAGCGCTCGCGCGTCCCGAGGAGCGATCTTGGCAGGGTCCTCGATACGGGGCAGCTCACCGGCTGTTCCGGGTGCCACGGCTCCGGCCGCCAGGACGTCCGCCATCTGCTCCGCCTCGGCGGCATTCACAGTTCTGGTCGTCATGACACTCACCCTCCAATGCAGCGGACCGTACAAGTTCGCCTCCTGCCCCGGGTTTCGGGACTCACTCCTCATTCTGTCAAGAGTTTTTGAAATGCCCTCGGAACACCGGTGACCCCCGGCCGTCAGCCCCCGTCGCCGGCGCCCTGCCCGGGGAGCGCGGCCAGGTACGCCACCGTCTCCGGGTCCGCCGGGACGAATGTCTCGATGGCCAGTTCGGCGACGGTCACGTCCATCGGCGTGTTGAACGTGGAGATGGACGAGACGAAGGAGAGCGTCCGCCCGTCGTGCTCGATCACCATCGGCAGCGCGAGCAGCGGTACGGCCGCCGGGGCTTCCGCCGCCGCGGGCTCCGCCCCGGCCACGGGCTCCGCACGGGGCTCCGGCGGCGGATAGGCGGCCACCTCCTCGTACAGCTCCCGCAGCGCCGGGGAGCGGTTCAGCGCGAGCTGACGGCCCATCTGGTCCAGGAGGTGGCGGCGCCACTCGGGCAGATTACGGATCCGGGGGGCCAGCCCCTCCGGATGGAGGGTGAGCCGCATGGCGTTCAGCGGCGGGGCGAGCAGCTTCCGGTCCACCCCGTCCAGCAGCATCGCGATGCCCCGGTTCGCGGCCACCACCGTGTACGTCCCGTCCACCACCAGCGCCGGGTACGGCTCGTACCCCCGCAGCAGCCGCGTCAGCCCCTCGCGCAGCGCGTCCAGGGCCGGGTCGTCCAGCGCGGTCTCCGTGAAGCGGGGCGCGTACCCCGCCGCCAGCAGCAGGGCGTTGCGCTCCCGCACCGGCACGTCGAGACGGTCGGCGAGCCGCAGCACCATCTCCTCGCTCGGGCGGGCCCGGCCCGTCTCCACGAAGCTGATGTGGCGGGCGGAGGAGTCCGCGCGCAGCGCCAGTTCGAGCTGGCTGAGCCGCCGCCGGGTGCGCCAGCCGCGCAGCAGCGGGCCGACCGAGGGACCGGGGGAGGAGGGGGACGTCGTACCGTCCGCTGTCATCGCGCGCGCCGCCATACGAGGACCGTAGTACAGCCGTATTCTCGGCCGCGTCGCCCCGACCGTCTCCCGCCCCCGAGGAGCCCCGCCATGGCCACCGAACCCCTGACGCAGGACGAGATCGAGAACCGGCTGCGGGAGCTGCCCGGCTGGAGTCTGGAGGACGGGCGCCTCACCCGGACGTACCGGCTCCCCTCGCACCGCGCCGCCGCCGCGCTGGTCGCCCATGTCGCCGCGGTCCAGGACGAGCTGAACCACCACTCCGACCTGACCCTGGGCTACAACACGGTCGCCCTGGCCGTGCGGACGCACGACGCGGGCGGCGCCGTCACCGCGAAGGACGTCGAACTGGCCCACCGCGTCGCGGAGCTGGCCCCGGCGCACGGCGCCCGCTGACCGGGCGGACGCCTACGCTGGGCCCCATGGACGTACTGGCAGGGCTGCTCGACGGTCCTCGGGCCCGGGGGGCCTTTCTGCTGCGCATGGTGATGGAACCGCCGTGGTCCGTCCGGATCGAGGACCGCGCGCCGCTCTCTCTGATGTGCGTCACCAGCGGCGGGATGTGGATCGTCCCGGACGGCGGCGGCGACCCCGTCGAACTGCGCGCCGGCGACATCGCCATCAGCCGCGGCCCCGTCCCGTACACCGCCGCCGACCGGCCGGGCACGGCGCCCCGCGCGGTCATCGGCCCCGGCGGCGTCTGCCGCACGCTGGAGGGCGAACCGCTCGCCGAGTCCCTGCGGCTGGGCGTACGGACCTGGGGCAACGCTTCCGACGGCGCCACGACCGTGCTCATCGGGACGTACCGGATGGACGGCGAGGTGAGCCGGCGCCTGCTGGACGCGCTGCCTCCGCTCGTACGGCTGCCCGCCGACGCGTGGAGCTGTCCGCTGACGCCTCTCATCGAGGAGGAGATCTCCCGGGACGGACCGGGCCAGAGCGTGGTCCTCGACCGGATCCTCGATCTGCTGCTGATCGCCGCGCTCAGGGAGTGGTTCGCCCGCCCGGGGGCCGAGGCGCCCGGCTGGTACGGCGCGCTCGCCGACCCGGTGGTCGGCCGGGCCCTGCGGCTGATCCAGGGCGAACCGGCCAGGCCGTGGACGGTCGCCTCGCTCGCGGGCGCGTGCGGTGTCTCACGCGCCGGGCTGGCCCGGCGCTTCACCGAACTGGTGGGGGAGCCCCCGATGGCGTACCTCACCGGCTGGCGGCTCGCGACCGCCGCCGATCTGCTGCGCGGCACGGACGACACCGTCGAGGCGGTGGCCAGGAAGGTCGGCTACAGCGGCTCGTTCGCGCTGAGCGCCGCCTTCAAGCGCGTCAGGGGCGTCAGCCCGCAGGAGTTCCGCAGGAATGTGGCCCCGGACGTCTCGCGGTCCCTGCTCTCGGGCTGACCGCGAACGTACGTCCGTACGGCCACGAGGGCCGCGCACGGCCCCTGCCGTACGGACGCACGGACGGCGCGGCGGGTCAGTTGACCTCCGCCGGGTGGCTGCCGAGGCGCTTGCCCTCGTCCAGCGCCGCGAACGCCGCCAGGTCGTCGGCGTCCAGCTCGAAGCCGAACACGTCGATGTTCTCCTGGATCCGCGACGGCGTCACGGACTTGGGGATCACCACGTTCCCGAGCTGGAGGTGCCAGCGCAGCACGACCTGGGCCGGGGTCCGCTCGTGCTTGCGCGCGATCGCCACCACCGTCGGGACCTCCAGCAGCCCCTTGCCCTGGCCCAGCGGCGACCACGCCTCGGTGAGGATGGACCGCTCGGCGTGGAACGCGCGGGACTCGGCCTGCTGGAGCTGCGGGTGCAGCTCGATCTGGTTGACCGCGGGGACCACGGAGGTCTCGCCGGCCAGCCGCTCCAGGTGCTCGGGCAGGAAGTTCGAGACACCGATGGCCCTGGCGCGCCCGTCGGCGAGGATTTTCTCGAACGCCTTGTACGTGTCGACGTACTTGTCGACGGCCGGGGTCGGCCAGTGGATCAGATACAGGTCGACGTGGTCGAGGCCGAGCTTGCCGAGGGACACGTCGAACGCGCGCAGCGTCGTGTCGTACCCCTGGTCGCCGTTCCACAGCTTCGTGGTGACGAAGAGGTCCTCACGGGCGATGCCCGCGGTGGCGAGGGCCTTGCCGGTGCCCTCCTCGTTGCCGTAGATGGCGGCGGTGTCGATGCTGCGGTAGCCGGCCTCCAGAGCGGTCGTCACGGCCTGCGTCGCCTCGTCGTCCGGCACCTGCCAGACGCCGAAGCCGAGCTGGGGCATCTCGATGCCGTTGTTGAGAGTGAGGGTGGGGACCTTGCTCACGGGCGGTCGATCCTAACGTCGTCGGTTCGCTACTCGGTTCTCCAACGATCTCAGAGCCGGGCGGATTCCCGTCCCCCGGGACCGCCGGTCCTTCGAGAACAGGGTCTCAACGGTAGAGCGCCGCGACCTCGACCGCATAGGCGGCCTCGATCGCCTTCCGTTTGAGCTTCAGCGACGGCGTCAGCAGCCCCTCCGCCTCGCTGAAGGGATGGGCCAGGATCCGGAACGTACGGATCGACTCGGCCTGCGAGACCGCCGTGTTCGCGGCCACCACGGCACGCCGGATCTCCGACTCCAGATCGGGGTCCCGTACCAGCTCCGCGGCCTTGAGCGGCGGTTTGCGCCGGATGGCGAGCCAGTGGTCGACGGCCTCCTGGTCCACGGTCACCAGCGCGGCGACGTACGGCCGGTCGTTGCCGACCACGATGCACTGCGCGATCAGCGGATGCTCCCGCACCCGCTCCTCCAGCACCACCGGCGAGACGCTCTTGCCGCCCGAGGTGACCAGGATCTCCTTCTTCCGCCCGGTGATGGTCAGATAGCCGTCCTCGTCCAGCGACCCCAGGTCCCCGGTGGCCAGCCACCCCTCGGTGAGGACGGCGCCGGTGGCCTTCGGGTCGCCCAGGTAGCCCGCGAAGACATGGCCGCCGCGCAGCCAGACCTCGCCGTCCTCCGCGATGTGCACGGAGGTGCCGGGGATCGGCTGCCCGACCGTCCCGTACCGGGTGCGCTCGGGCGGGTTGGCGGTGGCCGCCGCGCAGGACTCCGTCAGCCCGTACCCCTCGTAGACGCGGACGCCCGCGCCCGCGAAGAACAGCCCGAGCCGCCGGTCCATCGCGGAACCGCCCGACATGGCGTGCCGGACCCGCCCGCCCATCGCCTCGCGTATCCGCCCGTACACCGCCCGGTCGAAGAACTGGTGCTGCATCCGCAGCGCCGCGGAGGGGCCAGGACCGAGGTCGAAGGCGCGCTGCTCCAGCGCCTCCGCGTACCGCACCGCCACCTCGACGGCCTTGTCGAAGGCGCCGGCCCGGTCCTCGGTCTCCGCCTTGCGCCGCGCCGCGTGGTAGACCTTCTCGAAGATGTACGGGACGGCCAGGATGAACGTCGGCCGGAACGCGGCCAGATCGGGCAGCAGCGCGCTCGCCTGGAGCACCGGCTGGTGGCCGAGCTTGACCCGGCCCCGGACCGCCGCGATCTCGATCATCCGGCCGAAGACGTGCGAGAGCGGCAGGAAGAGCAGCGTCGACGCCTCGGCGTCCGACCGGTCGCGGAAGACCGGCTCCCAGCGGGCCAGGACGGTGTCCGCCTCGAACATGAGGTTCGCGTGCGTGATCACACACCCCTTGGGGCGCCCGGTGGTGCCCGACGTGTAGATCACCGTGGCCACCGAGTCGGGGGTGACGGCCGTACGGTGCCGGTGCACCACCTCGTCGTCGACCGCCGCGCCCGCCGCGTACAGCTCCTCCACGGCGCCCGCGTCGAGCTGCCAGAGCCGTCCGAGCCGGGGCAGCCGGCCGATGACCGACCCCACGGTCATCGCGTGGTCCTCGTCCTCGACCACGCACGCCGAGACCTCGGCGTCGTGCATCATCCAGTAGATCTGCTCGGCGGAGGACGTGGGGTACAGCGGTACGGGCTGGGCGCCGACCGACCAGAGCGCGAAGTCGAAGAGCGTCCACTCGTAGCGGGTACGGGACATGATCGCGACGCGGTCCCCGAACCGCACCCCCTGGGCCAGCAGCCCCCGCGCCAGAGCCAGCACCTCGTCACGGAAGACCGCCGAGGTCACGTCGTACCAGCGGCCCTCGGCGTCCTTGCGGCCGAGGGCGACCCGCTCGGGGTCGTCCAGGGCATGGTCGAACACGGCGTCCGCGAGCCCACCGACGTGGGGCGCGGCCGTCAGAGGAGGGACGGTGAACTCGCGCAATGACCTGGCTCCTTGGTGGCGCTCCGCACAGCGCGGTGACCGTACCCCACGGCCGGAGCAGCACGGAGGCGGCGCGCGCAACCTGGGACACAGGGCATCGCCGCAGGTCAGAGCGGGACAGTGGCGGTGAAGAGGCGGGTGGCCGCCCCGTTACTACCCCGGCGCGAGCAGACGGCGCGGCAATCTCCACCGAATCCGTACGCCGTGCTCACCGGCGCTCTACCGCAGCGCGATTCCTGGTACGTACCTGTACGTAGCCGGGGGTCAGCCGTCGGAGGGCGGCCGGTGCAGCCGGTCGCCGCCCGCCAGGATCGCCGCGGCCAGCGCGTCGGCCGCCTCCCGTGTCGCCGCGTTCCCCCGCCCCCGGGCCCCGTCCAGCAGCACGAACTCGACCCCGCCCAGTTCGGGCAGGTCCGCCCGCGCCGGAACCTGCGTCAGCCCCGGCGGGATCAGCCCGCGCGTGTGGGCCATCACGCCGAGCCCCGCGCGGGCCGCCGCTATGAGCCCGCTCAGGCTGGCGCTCGTACACGCGACACGCCACCGCCTGCCGTGCGCCTCCAGCACCTCCAGCGCCCGCGCGCGGGTGATGCCGGGCGGCGGGAAGACGATCAGCGGCACCGGACGGTCGGGGTCGAGCCGCAGCCGCGGCGCCCCGATCCACACCAGGGTGGAGCGCCAGACCGGGCGGCCGTGGGTGTCGCCGGGCCGCCGCTTCGCCAGCACCAGATCGAGCCCGCCGGCGGCGAGCTGTTCGTGCAGGATGCCCGAGAGCCCGACCGTCAGCTCCAGATCGACCTCGGGGTGGTCACGCCGGAAGGACTCCAGGATCTCGGGCAGCCGGGTGAGGACGAAGTCCTCCGACGCGCCGAACCGCAGCCGCCCGCGCAGCCGGGTCCCGGTGAAGAAGGCCGCGGCCCGGTCGTGCGCCGCGAGGATCGTCCCGGCGAAGCCGAGCATGGCCTCGCCGTCCTCCGTCAGCTCCACGCTGTGGGTGTCCCGGGTGAACAGCGGCCGGCCGGTGGCGTCCTCCAGCCGCCGGACGTGCTGGCTCACCGTGGACTGGCGCACCCCCAGCCGCCGCGCGGCCTGGGTGAAGCTGAGCGTCTGCGCGACGGCGAGGAAGGTGCGGAGCTGTCCGGGGTCGTACATCCCTCCACGGTACGGGGTCATCACAAAGTGCGATGACAGTCAGAGCGGCATGCGGGATTCCCGATCGGCCCCGGAGCGAGCACCATGGGGAGGCACGATCCGTACCGACCCGCGAGACCGCCAGTAGTGGAGCACATGAACCGCCGCACCGCCCCGGGCATCCTGTCCCGGCTGCCCGTCGACCCGTACGTCCTGGCCCTTCTCGCGACCGTCGGCCTCGCCGCGCTCCTGCCGGTCTCCGGCACCGCGGCGCGCTTCGCGGGCGGCGCCTCCACCGGCGCGGTGGGGCTGCTGTTCTTCCTCTACGGAGCCCGGCTCTCCACCCGCGAGGTGGCCGACGGGGTACGGCACTGGCGCCTCCATGTGACCGTCCTCGCCTGTACGTTCGTCCTCTTCCCGCTGCTGGGGCTGGCGGCGCGCGGGCTGGTGCCGTTCGTCCTCAGCCCGCAGCTCTACAGCGGGCTGCTCTTCCTCTGCCTGGTGCCGTCGACGGTCCAGTCGTCCATCGCCTTCACCTCGATCGCCCGAGGCAACGTCCCCGCCGCGATCTGCGCGGGCTCCTTCTCCAGCCTCGTCGGCATCGTGATCACCCCGCTGCTGGCGGCGCTGCTGATCGGCGGCGGGATGACGGGCTTCTCCGCGGACTCCCTGTTCAAGATCGTCGCCCAGCTCCTGCTGCCGTTCCTGGCCGGTCAGCTCCTGCGCCGCTGGGTAAGCGGCTTCCTGGGCCGCCACAAGAAGGTGCTGGGCCTGGTCGACCGGGGGTCGGTGCTGCTGGTCGTCTACACGGCGTTCAGCGAGGGCATGGTGTCCGGCATCTGGCACCAGGTGACCCCGGCCCGGCTGGGGGCGCTGGTGGCCGTGGAGGCGGTGCTGCTCGCGGTGATGCTGGCGGTGAGCTGGTACGGGTCGAAGCGGCTCGGCTTCGTACGGGGGGACCGGGTGGCGATCCAGTTCGCCGGCTCGAAGAAGAGCCTGGCGGCGGGCCTGCCGATGGCGACGGTCCTGTTCGGGGCGCAGGCGAGCCTGGCGGTGCTGCCGCTGATGCTCTTCCACCAGATGCAGCTCATGGTCTGCGCGGTCCTCGCCAAGCGCCGCGCCGGCGACCCGGAACCGGACCCGACCCCCCTGACCGACACCCCGGCGCAGGCCCCGGAAGAGGCCGTCACAGCAGCGACACGCTGACCCCCGGGGCTCGCGGTTCAGCCGGTGCCGGACGTCTTCACCCCGCCTCCCCGCCAGGCCGGCGAGCACGGTCGACCGTCGGCGCCGGCTCAAGGCGCCCCGGAGACGGACCGGGCCTCGAAAAAAGAAAGGGCTGCCCGGCCGACGCAGGGGGCGCTCCCCGCCGGCCGGGCCCCTTCCCGTGCCGCGGGGGAGGGTCGCACCCCGGTGGGTTCATACGCCGGTGTGCAGTGCGATCCGTTCGTCTCCCGCGTACACGTTCATGGAGGGGCCGCGGAGGAAGCCGACAAGTGTCAGTCCCGTCTCGGCGGCCAGGTCGACGGCGAGCGACGACGGCGCGGAGACCGCCGCCAGTACGGGGATGCCCGCCATCACCGCTTTCTGCGCGAGTTCGAAGGAGGCGCGTCCGGAGACCAGGAGGATGGCCCGGGAGAGCGGCAGGAGGTCTTGGCGCAGGGCGCGCCCGACGAGTTTGTCGACGGCGTTGTGGCGGCCGACGTCCTCGCGTATGTCGAGGAGCTCGCCTTCTTCGGTGAAGAGGGCCGCCGCGTGGAGTCCTCCGGTCCGGTCGAAGACCGCCTGGGCCGCCCGCAGCCGGTCGGGGAGGCCGGAGAGCAGGGCGGGTTCGATCCGGACGGGGGGTGTGTCGGCGATGGGGAAGCGGGCCGTGGTCCGTACGGCGTCGAGGCTGGCCTTGCCGCAGAGTCCGCAGGACGAGGTGGTGTAGACGTTGCGTTCGAGGGTGATGTCGGGGACGGGGACGCCGGGGGCGAGCTGGACGTCGACGACGTTGTAGGTGTTGGTGCCGTCGTCCTTGGCCCCGGCGCAGTAGACGATGGAGCGGACGTCGTCGGCGGCGGCGAGGACGCCTTCGCTGACGAGGAAGCCGGCGGCGAGTGCGAAGTCGTCGCCGGGGGTGCGCATGGTGATGGCGAGGGGTTTGCCGTTGAGGCGGATCTCCAGCGGTTCTTCGGCGACCAGGGTGTCGGGACGGGTGGTGACGATCCCGTCCCGGATCCGGATGGTGCGGCGGCGCTCGGTGACCCGTCCCATGGTGATCAGTCCTACTCGTTGCTCGTCGAGATGTCTGCCCGTTCAGCGCTGCTGTACGTGCTGGAAGCCGAAGCGGCCCTTGATGCAGAGGTTGCCGTGTGTCACGGGGTTGTCGTGCGGTGATGTGACTTTCACGATCTCATTGTCCTGTACGTGGAGGGTGAGGTTGCAGCCGACGCCGCAGTAGGCGCAGATCGTGGTGGTCTCGGTCTGGTCCGTCTCGTTCCAGGTACCCGCCGCGCGCATGTCGAACTCGGATTTGAAGCTGAGTGCTCCGGTGGGGCAGACCTCGATGCAGTTGCCGCAGTAGACGCAGGCGGAGTCGGTGAGCGGGGCGTCGTATTCGGTGGCGACGCGGGCGTCGAAGCCGCGGCCCGCGAGGGAGATCGCGAAGGTGTTCTGCCACTGTTCGCCGCACGCGTCGACGCATTTGTAGCATTGGATGCATTTGTCGTAGTCACGGACGTACAGGTCGTTGTCGATCCTCGGCTCTTCGTCGAGCCGGGCGGCGTCCGGGCCGAATCGGGCGGGTTTCGCCTCGTACTCCTTGATCCACTCGGCGGCCCGTGGGGTGGTGGAGAGGTCCGTCGAGGAGGCGAGGAGTTCGAGGACGATCTTTCTGCTGTGGCGGGCGCGTTCGCTGTCCGTGGTGACGGTCATGCCCGGTTCGGCGCGGCGTGAGCAGGCGGGGGCGAGGGTCCGGGCGCCTTCGACCTCGACCACGCAGAGGCGGCAGGCGTTCTTCGGGGTGAGGGTGTCGCCTTCGCAGAGGGTGGGGATGTCCTTGCCCGCGGCGCGGCAGGCGTCGAGGATCGTGGCGCCTTCGGGGACGCGGGTCTCCTGGCCGTCGAGGGTGAACTCGACGAGCCGGCGCGGCGGCTGGAGCGGGATCGCGGTCACAGGGCGCTCTCCGTCTCGTGAGCGGTCTCAGCGGTCCTAGCGGTCTTGCGGGCGGTGTCGTGCGCGGCGCCGTGGGGGGCGTCGTAGACGCGCAGGCGGTCGACGGCGGATTCGACGGCGTTCCAGGCGGTCTGTCCGAGTCCGCAGATGGAGGCGTCCCTCATGGCCTGTCCGACCTCGCGGAGCAGGGCGATGTCGCCGGCCGCCGAGGCGCCCGTACGGTCGACGATCCGGTGCAGCGCCTCTTCCTGGCGGACCGTGCCGACCCGGCAGGGCACGCACTGTCCGCAGGACTCGTCACGGAAGAACTCGGCGATGCGCAGGAGCATCCGGGGCAGTTCGACGGTGTCGTCGAGGACGAGCACGACGCCGGAGCCAAGGGTGGTGCCGGCGGCCCGGGTGCCTTCGAAGGTGAGGGGGATGTCGCGTTCGTCGGGGCGTACGAAGCCGCCGGCGGCGCCGCCGAGCAGGACGGCGCGTACGGTGGCGGGCGCCTCGGCGAGGTCGAGGAGTTCGCCGAGGGTGGTGCCGAAGGGGAGTTCGTAGACGCCGGGGCGGCCGACGGTGCCGGAGACGCAGAAGAGTTTGGGTCCGGTGGACGCGGCGGTGCCGGTCGCGGCGTACGCCTGGGCGCCCCCGGTCAGGATGGGGAGCACGTTGATCAGGGTCTCGACGTTGTTCTCGGCGGTGGGCCTGCCGAACAGGCCCTTCTCCACGGGGAACGGCGGTTTGGAGCGCGGTTCGCCCCGGTAGCCCTCGATGGAGTTGAACAGGGCGGTCTCCTCGCCGCAGATGTACGCCCCGGCGCCGCGCCGGATCTCGATGTCGAAGGTGTATCCCTGGCCGAGGATGTCCTCGCCGAGCAGTCCGCGGGCGCGGGCCCGGCCGATGGCGTGCTGGAGCAGGCGCAGGGCGCGCGGGTACTCGCCGCGCAGGTAGAGGAAGCCGCGGTGGGCGCCGACCGCGTATCCGGCGACGGTCATCGCCTCGATCAGGGAGTACGGGTCGCCTTCCATGACCACCCGGTCCTTGAAGGTGCCGGGTTCGGACTCGTCGGCGTTGCAGACCAGGTAGTGCGGATGGGCGGGCTGGGCGGCGGTGGCCTGCCACTTGCGTCCGGTGGGGAAGGCGGCGCCGCCCCTGCCGAGCAGCCCGGCGTCGGTCACCTCGCGGATGACCCCGGCGGGGCCGAGGGCGAAGGCCCGGCGCAGCGCCGCGTAGCCGCCGTGCGCGCGGTAGTCGTCCAGGCTGTACGGGTCGACGACGCCGACACGGCGCAGCAGGGTGAGTCCTGCCTGTCCGGCCTGCGGTACGGCGCGTCCCGCGCCCGGTTCGGCGGGGGCGGTGAGGGGCGCGGCGGCGGCGTGCACCAGGGCGTCGGCGGTGGCGGGTGCGACGACGGCAGTGGCGTACGGGCGTTCCGCCGGGCCGTCCCCGGCGGCGGGGCCCGCGGCGGCGTCCACGGTGGCCCCGGTACCGGCGTCCACGTCGGTCCCCGCTCCGGCCCCGGCGGGGGCGCCCGCCTGGACGAGCAGGGCGGCGGGGGCGCGTTCGCACAGGCCGAGGCAGGGGCTGGGCTGCCAGACGAGCCCGTCGCCGGGGCCGCTGCCCGCCGGGGCGCCGGTCGGGGTGCCCGCGGGGCCGAGGCGCTCCTCCAGGGCGGCGCGGAGGCCGGGGGCGCCCCGGCTCGCGCAGGCCAGGTCGGTACAGACGTGCAGCACCTTCGCGGGGCGCGGCCGGACGGCGAACATCGCGTAGAACGTGGCCACGCCGTACGCCTCGGCCGGGGGGACGGTCAGCCGCCGGCACAGGTAGTCGAGGGCGCCCCCGCTGATCCAGCCGATCCGGTCGTTGACCGCGTGCAGCCCCGGCAGGAGCAGATCGCGCCGCTCGCGCGCCTCCCGGCCGCCGCGCGCCCAGCGCAGATCCGTGTCCGTACGGTCGTCCGCGCCCCGCCAGGCGGAGTCGGGCGGGCCGAGCAGGGCGTCGACCGCCGCGCGTTCCTCGTCGGTCGGTTTGCTGTCACCGAAGCGCAGATCCACCTGAGGTCAACTCCTGGTCGGTAGGGGCAGCTTCTCGATCCGGATCGCGGACGCCTTGAACTCCGCGGTGCCCGCGATCGGGCAGTTGGCCTCGATGGTGAGCTGGTTGGTGTCCACCTCGTCCGGGAAGTGCATCGACATGAAGGCGAGCCCCGGGCGCAGCCCCGGGTCGATCCAGACCGGTGCCTGTACGGTGCCGCGCCGGGAGCTGATCCGTACCTCCTCACCGGTGGTGACCCCGTACCGCTCGGCGTCCTCCGGGCTCAGCTCGACGTACTCGCCCCGGCGCAGCGGGGAGGCGAAACTCCCGCTCTGTACACCGGTGTTGTACGAGTCGAGGCGGCGTCCGGTGGTGAGCCTGACCGGGTACCGCTCGTCCGTCAGGTCGACGGGCGGGTCATGGCGTACGAGGCCGAAGGGGGCGCGCCTGCCGAGCCGTTCGGGATCGTCATCCCACAACCGGCTGTGCAGGAAGGTCGGTTCGAGCCGGTCGGTGGCGGGGCACGGCCACTGGATGCCCTGGTGCTCGGCCAGCCGTTCGTAGGTCATGCCGTAGTGGTCGGGGGAGACCGAACGCAGCTCGTTCCAGACCGACTCGGCGTCCGCGTACTTCCAGGCGTGGCCGAGGCGGCCCGCGAGGTCGCAGATGATGTCGATGTCCTCGCGCGCCTCGCCGGGCGGTTCGACGGCCTTGCGGACGCGTTGCACGCGGCGTTCGCTGTTGGTGGTGGTGCCGTCGGTCTCGGCCCAGGCGGCGGTGGCGGGCAGTACCACGTCGGCGAGTTCGGCGGTCCTGGTGAGGAAGATGTCCTGCACCACGAGGCAGTCGAGCCGCCGCATCCGTTCCACGGCCTGTTCGCTGTCGGCCTCGGACTGGGCCGGGTTCTCCCCGATGCAGTAGACCGCCCGGAGCCCGCCGCTCTCCATCGCCTCGAACATCTCGGTCAGGTTGAGTCCGTGGCGGGGCTGGATGACGGTGTCCCAGGCGGTCTCGAACTTCCGCCGTACGTCCGGCTCCAGGATGTCCTGGAAGCCGGGCAGCCGGTTCGGGATGGCGCCCATGTCGCCGCCGCCCTGCACGTTGTTCTGGCCGCGCAGCGGCTGCACGCCGGAGCCGTACCGTCCGACGTGTCCGGTGAGCAGCGCGAGGTTGATCAGCGCGCGCACGTTGTCGGTGCCGTTGTGGTGCTCGGTGATGCCCAGGGTCCAGCAGAGCTGGGCGCGCTCGGCGCGGGCGTAGGCGTGGGCGAGGTCCCTGATCGCCTCGGCGGGCACCCCGGTCACCTGCTCGGCCGCGCTGAGCGTCCAGGGGTCGACCTCGGCCGCGTACGCCTCGAACCCTGAGGTGGCGCGGGCGATGAACGACGTGTTGTGCAGCCCCGCGCGGATGATCTCGCGGCCGACCGCGTGGGCCATCGGGATGTCCGTGCCGACGTTCAGCCCGAGCCAGCTCTCGGCCCATTCTGCGGTGGAGGTGCGGCGCGGGTCGACGGCGTACATCCGCGCGCCGTTCCTGATGCCGCGCAGCACGTGCTGGAAGAAGATGGGGTGCGCGAAGCGGGCGTTGGAGCCCCACATCACGATCAGATCGGTGTGGTCGACCTCCCCGTACGAGGAGGTGCCGCCGCCGGATCCGAAGACGGCGGAGAGCCCGGCGACGCTCGGCGCGTGGCAGGTCCGGTTGCAGGAGTCCACGTTGTTGGTGCCCATGACCACCCGCGCGAACTTCTGCGCGACGTAGTTCATCTCGTTGGTGGCGCGGGCGCAGGAGAACATCCCGAACGCGCCGCGCGCCGCGCCCAGTCCCTCGGCCGCCCGGTCCAGCGCCTCGTCCCAGGTCGCCCGGCGCAGGGGGCCGTCCTTGGTGTCCCGCACCATCGGGTGCGTGATGCGGGCGTAGGTCTTCGGCGTGCGGTCTCGCTTCTTCACGCTGCGCTCTCCTCGGGGATGAGGGCCGGCGGTCGTGTCCACGACATGTGCATACAGTATTCTGTAGGCGGGTGCGCGACGGAACCCCCGTGGACGGGGATTCGGCCACGCACCCGCCGGGATCAGGCGGCGGCGCCGCGCCGGAAGGACTCGTCCAGCAGATCGGAGATCGCGCCCACGGTGCGGAGCGTCGGAACCTCCACCCCGGTGATCCCCGCCAGCTCCACGACGGCGGCGAGCAGCACGTCCAGCTCCAGCGGTCTGCCCTTCTCCAGGTCCTGGAGCGTGGACGTCCGGTGGTCACCGACCCGCTCGGCGCCCGCGAGCCGCCGCTCGACGGAGATGTCGGGGCGGCAGCCCAGCGCCGCCGCGACCCGCAGCGACTCCGCCATCATCAGCTCGATGACCTCGCGGGTGGAGCGGTGCAGGCACATCTCCCGCATGGTCGCCCGGGTCAGCGCGCTGATCGGGTTGAAGGAGATGTTGCCGAGGAGCTTGATCCAGACGTCCTCGCGCAGCTCCGGTTCGACGGGGCACTTGAGACCGCCCGCGCGCATGGCGTCGCTGAACTCCAGACAGCGCGCGGAGACCGAGCGGTCCGGCTCCCCGACGGAGAACCGGGTCCCTTCGAGGTGCCGGACCACGCCGGGCCCCGCCAGCTCCGTCGCCGCGTACACCACACACCCGATCGCACGCTCGGGCGGCAGGACGGCGCTGACCGAGCCGGCGGGGTCGACGCTCTCGACCCGCCGGCCGTCGTACGGACCCCCGTGGCCGTGGAAGTACCACCAGGGGATGCCGTTCTGGGCGGCGACGACCGCCGTGCGCTCCTGGAGCAGCGGCGTCACCAGCGGCCCGCACGCCGCGTAGGAGTTCGCCTTGAGCCCCAGGAACACGTAGTCGACCGGGCCGATCAGCTCCGGCCGGTCGGTGGCGTGCACCCGCGCGGTGAAATCACCGCGCGGGCTGCGCACCCGGACTCCGTCCTGCCGCATGGCCGCCAGGTGCGGTCCACGGGCGATGAGATGGACATCGGCGCCGGCCCGGTGCAGGGCGGCTCCGACATAGGCGCCGATCGCTCCGGCGCCCACGACTGCGACTTTCATGGTGACGCTCTCCGTTCGGTTGAGGGGACCGAGGGAAGGCTCTCCGCCTCGCCGACTTCTCTGTCGACGAAATATTGTCTACAGTATGGAGTTCGGACCGACAAGGCTCCCGGCAGACCGGGCGTCGGGGCCGCGAAACGGCGCGTGCCTGGAAGTTCTTTCCGACCGGACAGTTGTAGATCTTCCCAACAGGGCACACGGGTTCCTAGAGTCCGTGACCATGACCCCACCACTCGCATCCGCCGGCTGGAGCCGCTGGCTGGTGCCCCCCGCCGCGCTGTCGGTGCACCTCTCGATCGGCCAGGCCTATGCCTGGAGCGTGTTCAAGCCCCCGCTCGAATCCGCGCTCGGTCTCTCCGGCACCCAGAGCGCCCTCCCGTTCCAACTGGGCATCGTGATGCTCGGTCTGTCGGCCGCCTTCGGCGGCACCCTGGTCGAACGCAACGGGCCGCGCTGGGCGATGACCGTCGCCCTGTGCTGCTTCTCGTCCGGCTTCCTGATCGCCGCGCTCGGCGCCGCCACCGAACAGTTCTGGCTGATCGTCTTCGGCTACGGGTTCGTCGGAGGCATAGGCCTCGGCATCGGCTACATATCCCCGGTCTCCACCCTGATCAAGTGGTTCCCCGACCGGCCGGGCATGGCCACCGGCATCGCCATCATGGGCTTCGGCGGCGGCGCGCTCATCGCCTCCCCGTGGTCCGCGCAGATGCTGAAGTCGTACGGCACGGGCCCCGAGGGCATCGCGTACGCCTTCCTGACCCATGGACTGGTGTACGCGGCCTTCATGACGCTCGGCGTGCTGCTGATCCGGGTCCCGCCGCCCGGCTACCGGCAGAAGTCGCCCGAGGAGACGACGGTCTCCGGCGCCCCGGCCCCCACCGCGCAGGTCTCCGCCCGGTCCGCCGTGCGCACCCCGCAGTTCTGGTGCCTGTGGCTCGTCCTGTGCATGAACGTGACCGCCGGCATCGGGATCCTGGAGAAGGCCGCCCCGATGATCACGGACTTCTTCGCGGAGACGTCCACGCCCGTCTCCGTCTCGGCCGCCGCCGGGTTCGTCGCCCTGCTCTCCGCCGCCAACATGGCGGGCCGGATCGGCTGGTCCTCCACCTCCGACCTGATCGGCCGGAAGAACATCTACCGCGTCTACCTCGGCGTCGGCGCCCTCATGTATCTGCTCATCGCGCTGTTCGGCGACGCCTCCAAGCCGCTGTTCGTCCTCTGCGCGCTGGTGATCCTCTCCTTCTACGGAGGCGGCTTCGCCACCATCCCGGCCTATCTCAAGGACCTCTTCGGCACCTACCAGGTGGGCGCCATCCATGGCCGTCTGCTCACCGCGTGGTCCACCGCCGGGGTCCTCGGCCCGCTGATCGTCAACTGGGTCGCGGACAGCCAGGAAGAGGCCGGCAGGAGCGGCGCGGGTCTCTACGGACTCTCCTTCACGATCATGATCGGACTGCTCGTCGTCGGATTCGTCGCCAACGAGTTCGTCCGGCCCGTCCACCCCCGTCACCACGTACCCGCACCGAGGGAGGCAGCCGATGACCAGCTCGCCGGCGACCAGCGCCACCACGCCTGAACCCCGCCGTACCGGTCTGATCGTCTTCGCCTGGCTTTGGGTGGGGATCCCCCTCGCGTACGGTGTGTACGAGCTGGTCCTGAAGGCCGCCCAGCTTTTCACCGGATAAGGCGGAGTCTCCAACGCGGACGGAAGAATCCTGTTGGTTCCCCTGCACCCTTACCGGTGAGTCGCTGACGAGACTGGAGCATTCCTGCTACGTCGACGAAGAGGGGGTCCGGGGTATGACCGGAACTCGTATCGCCGCGCTGGGGCACTATCAGCCCGCCAAAGTGCTCACCAACCACGACCTGGCGGCGATGGTCGACACCAGTGACGAATGGATCACCAGCCGGGTCGGGATCAAGACCCGGCACGTGGCGGGTCCCGACGAGCCGGTGGACGAGCTGGCCGCGCACGCGGGGGCCAAGGCCCTCGCCGCGGCCGGTCTCACCCCGGCCGACATCGACATGGTGCTCGTCGCCACCTCCACGGCGATCGACCGGTCGCCGAACACCGCAGCCCGGGTCGCCGCCCGGCTCGGTATGGGGTCACCGGCCGTCATGGACCTGAACGTGGTGTGCGCGGGCTTCACCCACGCCCTCGCCACCGCCGACCACACCGTACGGGCGGGCGCCGCCACCCGGGTCCTGGTCATCGGCGCGGACAAGATGGCCGCCATCGGTGACTGGACGGACCGCACGACGTGCGTCCTGCTGGGTGACGGCGCGGGCGCGGCCGTCGTCGTGGCGTCCGAGCCCGGCGACGAGCCGGGGATCGGCCCGGTGCTCTGGGGCTCGGTGCCCGAGATGGGGCGCGCCGTGCGGATCGAGGGCACCCCGCCGGTCTTCGCGCAGGAGGGCCAGTCCGTCTACCGCTGGGCCACCACCCAGCTCCCGCCGATCGCCCGCAAGGTCTGCGAGCGCGCCGGTGTCACGCCCGAGGAGCTGGGCGCCGTCGTGCTGCACCAGGCGAATCTGCGGATCATCGAGCCCGTCGCGCAGAAGATCGGCGCGGTCAACGCGGTCATCGCCCGGGATGTCGTGGACTCCGGCAACACGTCCGCCGCCTCGATCCCGATGGCGCTCTCCAAGCTCGTGGCGCGCGGGGAGGTCCCGTCCGGGGCTCCGGCGCTGCTCTTCGGCTTCGGCGGCAACCTCTCCTACGCGGGTCAGGTCATCCGCTGCCCCTGAATCCGGCGATCTCGGTAGACTGTAGACGATAGCCAATGTGGTGACGCCCTCACATTCCCGGTGCGGGCGCTCTCCCCACGGGCTGTCGCCACCGTCATCGACACTGCCGGCCAGGAGGGGGACCGCGATGCTGTCCGCGAAGTTGGCGCAGGGATCCGTGCCCAGGCTCGAACGACCGGGTCCACTGCGGGAGCGCGTCTACGAGGCCCTGCTCGAACTGATAACGACCCGCGCGCTCCAGCCGGGTCAGCATCTCGTCGAGAGCGAGCTCGCGGGCCACCTCGGGGTGTCGAGGCAGCCGGTGCGCGAGGCGCTCCAGCGCCTCAACACCGAGGGGTGGGTCGATCTGCGACCGGCGCAGGGCGCGTTCGTCCACGAGCCGACCGAGGAGGAGGCCGATCAGCTCCTCTCGGTCCGTACGCTGCTGGAGGCGGACGCAGCCCGGCTGGCCGCCGCCAACTCCGGTACGGCGGGGATCGCCGAGCTGGGGGAGCTGTGCGCCCGGGGGGAGCGCGCCGTGGCGGACGACGACGTGGATCTGGCGGTCGCCACCAACGCCGCCTTCCACGCCAAGGTGATGGAGCTGGCCGGCAATGTCGTCCTGGCGGAGCTGGCCGCGCAGGTGGACCGCCGGGTGCGCTGGTACTACACACCGGTCGCCCGGCAGCGCGGCAAGCAGTCCTGGATCGAGCACCGCGAGCTGATCGCGGCGATCTCGGCACGGGACGAAGGGCGCGCCACCGAGATCATGAAGGCGCACACGGAGCACACCCGCACCACGTACCACCAGCGCGAACGTTCCTGACCCCCCGGCCGCCACCCGGCGGCCCGCCGTACGCCCCCGCACACCTCCGGCCGTCACGCGCAGCGCGCGTGGCGGCCGTCGTGCTGTCCGGATCCGGGCGGTCGTCTCCCCGGCTTTGTCCTCGGTGTGGAGAAAGTTGGTACGGATTCGCGCGCAACTTCTTCCCCCTGCGGGCAAGCGCTGCTACGTTCCCTCGAAAGCGCGGCACACCGGCTCACGGAAGCCCGGCCGCACACACCGACGTATACGGCCGAGAAGGCGGGGAGGGGCGCGTGAGACGGATGACCGCACGACCCGCAAACGCTCACCAGGCGCGACTGCTCAGGCTGTTGCGCGACGGCGGACCCAACTCCCGTGCCCAGCTCGGGGATCAGGTCGACCTCTCGCGCTCCAAGCTCGCCGTCGAGGTGGACCGGCTGCTGGAGACCGGCCTCGTGGTGGCCGACGGGCTCGCCGCCTCGCGCGGCGGCCGGCGCTCCCACAACATCCGGCTGGCGCCGGGCATGCGCTTCCTCGGTGTCGACATCGGCGCCACCTCCATCGATGTGGCCGTCACCAACGCCGAGTTGGAGGTCCTGGGCCATCTCAACCACCCGATGGACGTCCGTGAGGGCCCCGTCGCCGTCTTCGAGCAGGTCCTCGTCATGGCCGCGAAGCTCAAGGTCAGCGGGCTGGCCGAGGAGTTCGACGGCGCGGGTATTGGTGTGCCGGGTCCGGTCCGCTTCCCCGAGGGTGTGCCCGTCGCGCCGCCGATCATGCCCGGCTGGGACGGTTTCCCGGTACGGGAGGCGCTCAGCCAGGAGCTGGGCTGCCCGGTCATGGTCGACAACGATGTGAACCTGATGGCGATGGGGGAGCAGCACGCGGGCGTCGCCCGCTCCGTCGGCGACTTCCTCTGCGTCAAGATCGGTACGGGTATCGGCTGCGGGATCGTGGTGGGCGGCGACGTCTACCGGGGGACGACCGGCAGCGCCGGCGACATCGGCCACATCCAGGTCGAGGCGGACGGCCGCCCCTGCGCCTGCGGCAACAAGGGCTGCCTGGAGGCGTACTTCAGCGGCGCCGCGCTCGCCCGGGACGCGGAGGACGCGGCCAGGACCGGCCGCTCACCCGAACTCGCCGCCCGGCTCGACGAGTCGGGGGGACCGCTCACCGCCGTGGACGTCGCCGCCGCCGCGGCCGCGGGGGATCCGGCCGCGCTCCAGCTCATCCGCGAGGGCGGCAACCGCGTCGGCCAGGTCATCGCCGGGCTCGTCAGCTTCTTCAACCCCGGTCTCGTGGTGATAGGCGGCGGGGTGACCGGCCTCGGCCACACCCTGCTGGCCAGCGTACGGACCCAGGTCTACCGGCAGTCGCTGCCGCTGGCCACCGGCAACCTCCCCATCGTCCTGGGCGAGTTGGGACCGACCGCCGGGGTCACCGGCGCGGCCCGGCTCATCAGCGACCACCTGTTCTCACCGGCCTGACGCCGGTGCAGCACCACTGATCCGCCCGCACCACACGCCCAACCCGAGTCACCCGCACCACACGTCCAACCTGAGCCACCCGCACCACACGCACCACCTGATCCGCGCGCACCACACGCACCGCGCACCACACGCACAACCCGAGTCACCCGCACCAGGCACCGCCGCACCTCACGCACGATCTGCGCCACCCCGCACCACCCGTACCACCGGCGCTTTCGCGCCATCCGTACCACCGCACGAGCCGCACCGCGTACCGAGCCGCACGAGCCGTCAGAGCCGCACCACTCGCCCACTCGCACGAGCCGCGCCACACCGCGTACGGACGGCAATCCGCGTCCGTACACCGCCTCCGTACACCACACCCGTCAGCTCCACCGCACCCTGCCCGTGGGCCGCCGCGCCCCGTGGACCGGGCCGCCATCCGCCGAGGGGATTCGCCATGGCACCAGCTCCACCACCGACCCCGCTGCTCACCATGTCCGGCATCACCAAGACGTTCCCCGGTGTCCGCGCCCTCGACGGGGTGGACCTGGAGGTCGAGGCCGGTGAGGTGCACTGTCTGCTCGGCCAGAACGGCGCCGGCAAGTCCACCCTCATCAAGACGCTCGCCGGGGCCCACCAGCCCGACGGCGGTGTGATCACCTGGCAGGGCGAGGCGGTCACCCTCAAGTCGCCCATCGCCGCCATGCGGCTCGGCATCGCCACCATCTACCAGGAACTCGACCTGGTGGAGGGGCTGTCGGTCGCCGAGAACATCTTCCTCGGACACGAACCCACCACCGCCGGGTTCGTGGTCAGGGGCCGCGAGGCACGGACCAGGGCGACCGCGCTGCTGGCCCGCCTCGGCCACCCCGAGATCGAGGCCGGCCGCGCCGTCGGCTCGCTCTCCGCCGCCCAGCAGCAGATCGTCTCCATGGCCCGCGCCCTCTCCCACGAGGTACGGCTCATCGTGATGGACGAACCGTCCGCCGCCCTCGACCCCGACGAGGTCGACAACCTCTTCCGTATCGTCGACACCCTCACCGCCGACGGGGTCGCGGTCATCTACATCTCCCACCGGCTGGAGGAGATCCGCCGCATCGGCGACCGGGTCACCGTGATCAAGGACGGCCGCACCGTCGCGGTCGCGCTGCCCGCCAAGGAGACCCCGACCCGCGAGGTCGTCGCGCTGATGACCGGCCGGAACGTCGAGTACGTCTTTCCCGAGCGGCCCGCCGCCTCCGCCACGGACGGCGTCGCGCGCCCGGAGCCGGTGCTGCGCGTCGAAGGACTCGCCAGGGAGGGCGAGTTCGCCCCCGTCGACCTGGAGCTGCGGCCGGGGGAGATCGTCGGGCTCGCCGGTCTCGTCGGCTCCGGGCGCTCCGAGATCCTGGAGACCATCTACGGGGCGCGCCGGCCCAGCGCGGGCCGGGTCGTGGTCGACGGCGTACCGCTGCGGCCCGGCAGCGTCCGCGCCGCCGTCCGCGCGGGTCTGGGCCTCGCCCCCGAGGAGCGCAAGGCGCAGGGCCTGCTGATGCTGGAGTCCGTCACCCGCAACGTGTCGGTGTCGTCGCTGGCCCGCTTCTCCCGTGGCGGCTGGCTCGACCACACCGCCGAGCGCACCGCCGCGCAGAGCGCCACCAGGGAGCTCTCCCTGCGCCCCGACAACCCGGACGCCCGTATCCGTACCCTCTCCGGCGGCAACCAGCAGAAGGCGGTCCTCGCCCGCTGGCTGCTGCGCGGCTGCCGGGTGCTGCTGCTCGACGAGCCGACGCGCGGGGTCGACGTGGGCGCCCGCGCCGAGCTGTACGCCGTGATCCGCCGGCTGGCCGACGAGGGCCTGGCCGTACTGCTCGTCTCCAGCGAGGTCCCCGAGGTGCTGGGCCTCGCGGACCGGGTGCTGGTGCTCCGGGAGGGCCGGGTCGTCCACCGGGCGCCGGCCCAGGAGCTGGACGAGCACCGTGTACTCGATCTTGTGATGGAAGGGAGTCCGACGCCATGACACAGCCCGCCTCCGAGGAACGGCGGGGCGGGCCCGACGACGCGCCCGCGTCCGGGCCGCCCACTTCGCCCGCCTCGCCCGCCTCGTTCGCCGAACCGGCCGGGACGGCCAACGGCACGGCCGCCACGGCCACCGCCACCAAGGCCGCTCAGGCCGCCAAGCCTCCCCAGGGGAACGGCGGTTGGCGCGCCCTCGGGTTGCGGCTCGATGTCCGCAACCTCTCCCTGCTCGGGGTGCTCGCCGCGCTGATCGTGGTCGGCGGCATCACCAAGCCCGATCAGTTCCTCGACACCAACAACCTCCAACTGGTGCTCACCCAGGCGTCGGTCATCGGTGTGGTCACCGTCGGCATGACCTTCGTGATCACCAGCGGCGGCATCGACCTGTCGGTGGGCGCGATCGTCGCCCTCGCCTCGGTCTGGGCGACGACGCTGGCCACCCAGGAGTACGGGTTCGCCGGGATCCTCTTCACCGCGGTGATCGTCGGTCTGGGCTGCGGTCTGGTCAACGGGGTGCTGATCGCGTACGGCGGGATGGTGCCGTTCATCGCGACCCTCGCGATGCTCGCCTCCGCCCGGGGGCTCGCGCTCCAGATCACCGACGGCAAGACGCAGATCGTCACCGTCGACCCGGTCCTCGACCTCGGTGTCCCCGACGCGTACATCCTGGGGATCCCGCCGCTCGTCCTGGTCTTCGCCCTCGTCACCGTCATCGGCTGGCTGATCCTGAACCGTACGACCTTCGGCCGGCGCACCGTCGCGGTCGGCGGCAACGCGGAGGCCGCCCGGCTCGCCGGGATCGACGTCCGCAGGCAGCGGCTCTACCTCTATCTGCTCTCGGGGCTGTGCTGCGGCATCGCGGCCTTCCTGCTGATCATCCTGGCGGGCTCGGGACAGAACACCAACGGAAACCTGTACGAGCTGGACGCCATCGCCGCGGCGATCATCGGCGGCACGCTCCTCAGCGGGGGCCGTGGCACGATCGTCGGCTCCGTCCTCGGGGTCCTCGTCTTCACCACGATCACCAACATCTTCGCTCTGAACAACCTCCAGAGCGACGTCCAGCAGATCGCCAAGGGCGCCATCATCGTCGCCGCCGTACTGGTCCAGCGCCGCACCGCGCGCAACGGCGAGGCCTGAGCTCCCGCCTCGTACCCGCTCACCGTCGTACCGCCCTATCCGAAGGGTTGAACCGCCATGCCAGAAACCAGCCGCAGAGGACTCCTGTTCGGCACCGCCGCCGTCTCCGCGGGTGCCCTCCTCACCGCCTGTACCAGCAACGAGCCCGCCGCGAGCAAGGAGACGGCGGCCACGAACGTGCCCGCCGCCGACGACAAGCCCGGCAAGGCCCTCACCATCGGCTTCGCGGGGCCCCAGGCCGACCACGGCTGGCTCAACGCGATCAACGAGCAGGCCAAGGCCCGCGCGAAGAAGTACTCGGAGATCACCCTCGACATCACCGAGGGCTCCAACGACATCGCCGCGCAGATCGGCCAGGTCGAGACGCTCATCAACAAGAAGGTCGACGTCCTGGTGATCCTGCCGGCCGACGGCAAGGCCCTCACCCAGGTCGGCCTGAAGGCCATGCGTGCCGGGATCCCGGTCATCAACCTCGACCGGATCTTCTCCAACCCGCAGGCGTACCGCGCCTACATCGGCGGCGACAACTACGGCATGGGCGTCAGCGCCGGCAACTACATCGGCGAGAAGCTCAAGGGCAAGGCGAACGCCAAGGTCATCGAGCTGGCCGGGATCGACGGCCTGGAGCTGACCCAGCAGCGCAGCAAGGGGTTCGACGACGCGCTGAAGAACTACCCGAACATCAAGAAGGTCGCCCGTCAGGCCGCCGACTTCACCGTCGAGTCCGGCCAGGCGAAGATGGCCCAGCTCCTCCAGGCGCAGTCCTCCTTCGACGCGCTCTGGAACCACGACGACGACCAGGGCGTGGGCGCCCTGCGCGCCATCCAGCAGGCGGGCCGCAAGGACTTCCTGATGGTCGGCGGCGCCGGCGCCAAGTCGGCGATGGACGCCATCAAGGCCGACGACAGCGTGCTCAAGGCCACCGTTCTCTACCCGCCGACGATGGCCGCCTCCGCCATCGACCTGGCCCGCGCCCTGGGCAACGCCAAGGGCATCAGCGGGATGGCGGAGCTGGAGATCCCCGCCTCGGTCACCCTCTACTCGGCCGTGGTCGACAAGGACAACGTCGACCAGTACCTGCCCACCGGCTTCAACTAGTGCCCCACTCGGCATTAGGCCAGGGCCCGGGGGCCTCCGTCAGGACCGGGCCCGACCAGGGAGCGGTGCCGGGGCGCGCGAGCCCGGCGGCATCCGGACGAGAGGCCCTTGACCGGACCCGCCCGTGCCGGAAGGGGCACGGGCGGTACCGGGCCACCCCCCACCGAGCGAGAGACGAGGAGTACTCCGTATGACCCCCAGGGAAGCGGCGGAGCAAGCCGCCGGTGCACCGCCGACACTCGGCATCGGCATGATCGGATACGCGTTCATGGGCGCCGCCCACTCTCAGGGGTGGCGCACCGCGGGACACGTCTTCGACCTGCCGATGCGGCCCGTGCTCGCCGCGATCTGCGGCCGGGACCGGGCCGCCGTCCAGGCCGCCGCGGACAGACACGGCTGGGCCGCGGCCGAAACGGAGTGGCGGGAGCTGATCGCGCGCGACGATGTGCAGGTGGTCGACATCTGCACCCCCGGGGACAGCCATGCGGAGATCGCGATCGCCGCGCTGGAGGCGGGCAAACACGTCCTGTGCGAGAAGCCCCTCGCCAACTCGGTGGCCGAGGCCGAGGCGATGGTCCGGGCCGCGCGGGAGGCGCGCTCCCACGGCCGGCTCGCCATGGTCGGCTTCAACTACCGCCGGGTACCGGCCGTCTCGTACGCCCGGCAGCTCATCGCGGAGGGCCGGCTCGGCACCCTGCGCCATGTACGGGTCACCTACCTCCAGGACTGGCTGGCCGATCCTGCGGCCCCGCTGACCTGGCGGCTCAAGCGCGAGCACGCCGGGTCGGGGGCGCTGGGCGACCTGGGCGCGCACATCGTGGATCTGGCGCAGTTCCTGACCGGCGACGTGCTGGTGGGGGTCTCGGCGCTCGCCGAGACCTTCGTCAAGGAGCGGCCCGTCCTCGGCGGCGCGACCGCCGGTCTCTCCGGGACCGCCGGGACCGGGACCGGCGCGGTGACCGTCGACGACGCGGTGGTGTTCACCGGGCGGCTCTCCTCGGGCGCGCTGGCCTCCTTCGAGGCGACCCGGATGGCCTCGGGCCGCAAGAACGCGCTGCGCCTGGAGATCAACGGCGAGCGCGGCTCGCTCGCCTTCGACCTGGAGCGGCTGAACGAGCTGTCGTTCCACGACCACACCGAGCCCGCGGCCTCCTCCGGCTTCCGCCGGATCCTGGTCACGGAGCCGGAGCATCCCTACCTGGAGGCGTGGTGGCCGCCGGGCCACGCGCTGGGCTACGAGCACACGTTCGTGCACGAGGTGCGCGACCTGGTGGAGGCGGTGGCCGCCGGGCGCGATCCGGTGCCGTCGTTCGAGGACGGACTCCAGGTGCAGCGGGTGCTCGCGGCGGTGGAGGACAGCGCGGCGAAGAACGCCGTGTACACGCCCGTACCGCCACCGTCGGCGCCCGCGTCCGCCCCCTCCACCGACCAGCGTTCCTGATTCCCGGAAGCCTCCGGGAATTCCCAGAAGGAGGTCCGAATGCCCCGTCCGTTCACGCTCTTCACCGGCCAGTGGGCCGATCTGCCCCTGGAGGAGGTGTGCCGGCTCGCCCGTGACTTCGGTTACGACGGTCTGGAACTCGCCTGCTGGGGTGATCACTTCGAGGTCGACAAGGCCCTCGCCGACCCCGCCTACCTGGCCGGCCGCCACCAGCTCCTCGACAAGTACGGGCTGAAGTGCTGGGCGATCTCCAACCATCTCGTCGGCCAGGCGGTCTGCGACCACCCCATCGACGAGCGCCACCAGGGCATCCTGCCGTCCCGGATCTGGGGCGACGGCGAGCCCGAGGGCGTCAGGCGGCGCGCCGCCGCCGAGATCCAGGACACCGCGAGGGCCGCGGCGGCCTTCGGTGTCGACACGGTCGTGGGCTTCACCGGCTCCTCGATCTGGCATCTCGTCGCGATGTTCCCGCCCGTGCCGCCCGGCATGATCGAGCGGGGGTACGAGGACTTCGCGGAGCGGTGGAACCCGATCCTGGACGTCTTCGACGCCGAGGGCGTCCGCTTCGCGCACGAGGTCCACCCGAGCGAGATCGCGTACGACTACTGGACCACGCACGAGGCGCTGAAGGCGGTGGACCACCGTCCCGCGTTCGGGCTGAACTTCGACCCGAGCCACTTCGTGTGGCAGGACCTGGACCCGGTCAGCTTCCTCTACGACTTCCGCGACCGGATCTACCACGTCGACTGCAAGGAGGCGCGCAAGCGCCTCGACGGCCGCAACGGACGGCTCGGCTCCCATCTGCCCTGGGGCGACCCGCGGCGCGGCTGGGACTTCGTCTCGGCCGGTCATGGCGATGTGCCGTGGGAGGACGTCTTCCGGATGCTGCGGTCCATCGGCTACGAGGGGCCCGTCTCCGTCGAGTGGGAGGACGCGGGCATGGACCGGCTGGCCGGGGCGCCCGAGGCGCTGGCCGGCCTGAAGCGCTTCGACTTCGACCCGCCGAGCGCGTCCTTCGACGCCGCGTTCGGCGGCGGTGAGTAGGGTCTTCCGTCAGTTCCGGCAGGAGGTACGGGGTCCGCCCCGTGCGTACGGTCCCGGCGCCCGGCGGCGGTTCGCGCCGCCGGGCGGTCCGGGCTGCCCGGCGGTCGCTTTGTCCAGAAGCTGGAAGAAGTTCAACTTCACCCGTGCGCAAGGTCTTTCGGTACGGGACGAACACGGCTACCGTCCATGACATTGAGTTGTACAGAACAACACGCATCACACAGCACCACGGTGGTCCCCGATGTGACGGCGCACGTCGGTGACACAGCCACCTCCACGGGGACCCGGTGCGGGACGAGCACCCCCCCGGGGAGGAGAGAGCGCGAGGGACCGCGCTCTCCCGGCACCCCGCAGGTACGAACAGCCCACTGTGGAGGACTTTCGTGCACAGAAAACGCCCCCGAGCCGGCCAGCACCCCCGAGCCAGAAACCTCCTCGCACTCCTGACGGGCGCTCTGCTCGCCGGGTCGAGCCTGAGCGCCGTACCCGCGTCCGCCGCGGGAGCGGGGCCGTCGGCCGCCTCGGCCGCCTCGGCCGCCTCGGCCGCCTCGGCCGCCTCGGCCGCCTCGGCCGCCGAGGAGAGCTTCCAGCAGGTGACCCTCGCCAAGGGCGCCGACGAGGTGGGTGAGCCCATGTCGCTCGCCGTACTCCCGGACCGCCGCGTCCTGCACACCTCGCGCGACGGCACGCTGCGCCTCACCGACGCCGGCGGAGACACCATGGTCTCCGGCACCCTGGACGTCTACAGCCATGACGAGGAAGGTCTCCAGGGCGTGGGGGTGGACCCCGGATTCGCCGAGAACCGGGCGATCTACCTCTACTACGCGCCGAAGCTGGACACCCCCGCGGGCGACGCCCCCGAGAACGGCACCGCCGCCGACTTCGCGCCCTTCGACGGCATCAACCGCCTCTCGCGCTTCACCCTCAACGAGGACGGCACGCTGGACAAGGCGAGCGAGAAGAAGGTCCTCGACGTCGCCGCCACCCGCGGAACCTGCTGCCACGTCGGCGGTGACATCGCCTTCGACGCCGACGGCAACCTGTTCCTGTCGACCGGCGACGACACCAACCCCTTCGCCTCCGACGGCTACACCCCGATCGACGAACGGGCCGACCGCAACCCGGCGTTCGACGCCCAGCGCAGCGCGGGCAACACCAACGACCTGCGCGGCAAGCTGCTGCGCATCAAGGTCGCCGAGGACGGCTCGTACACCGTCCCCGAGGGCAACCTCTTCGCCCCGGGCACCGAGAAGACCCGGCCCGAGATCTACGCCATGGGCTTCCGCAACCCGTTCCGCATCTCCGTCGACCAGCAGACCGGCATCGTGTACGTGGGGGACTACGGCCCCGACGCGGGCGCCGCCTCCCCGACCCGCGGCCCGTCCGGCATGGTCGAGTTCGCGCGGGTCACCGGGCCCGGCAACTACGGCTGGCCCTACTGCGTCGGCAAGAACGAGCCGTTCATCGACTACGACTTCGCCACCAAGGAGTCCGGCGCCGCCTTCGACTGCGCCGCGCCGAAGAACACCTCGCGCAACAACACCGGGCTCACCGACCTGCCGGCCGCCCAGCCCGCCTGGATCGACTACGACGGCGGCAGTGTGCCCGAGTTCGGTTCCGGCTCCGAGTCCCCGATGGCGGGACCCGTCTACCGCTACGACGCGGACCTCGACTCCCCGGTGAAGTTCCCCGAGGAGTACGACGGCGACTTCTTCGCCACCGAGTTCGGCCGCCAGTGGATCAAGCGGATCGAGCAGGGCGAGGACGGCACGGTCGAGAAGATCAACCCCTTCCCGTGGACCGGCACCCAGGTCATGGACTCGGCCTTCGGTCCCGACGGCGCGCTCTACGTGCTCGACTACGGCCTCTCCTGGTTCGGCGGCGACGAGCACTCCGCGCTCTACCGCATCGAGAACTCCACCGGCGGCAAGTCACCGATCGCGGTCGCCAAGGCGAACAAGACCTCGGGCACCACCCCGTTGAAGGTCACGTTCTCCTCGGCCGGCACCGAGGACCCCGACGGCGACGAGCTGAGCTACGCCTGGGACTTCGGCGACGGCGCCACCTCCACCGAGGCCGACCCGGTCCACACGTACCGCAAGAACGGCACGTACACCGCGCGGCTCACCGTCACCGACCCGACGGAGCGCACCGGTACCGCCTCCGTGCGGGTGGTCGTCGGCAACACCGCGCCCAAGGTGACCCTCGAACTCCCCGCCGACGGGACCCTCTTCAACTTCGGGGACAAGATCCCCTTCAAGGTGAAGGTCACCGACCCGGAGGACGGCACGATCGACTGCTCCAAGGTCGTCGTCCGCTACATCCTGGGCCATGACAGCCACGGCCACCCGATCACCTCGGCGAACGGCTGCGAAGGCACCATCACCGCGCCCGCCGACACCGAGCACGACCCCAACGCCAACATCTTCGGTGTGATCGACGCCGAGTACACCGACGGCGGAGGCGGCGGCCAGGCCCCGCTCACCACCCACGCCCAGGCGCAGCTCCAGCCGCGCCACCGGCAGGCCGAGCACTTCAACAACTCCTCCGGTGTCAAGGTCTACGAGAAGGCCGCCGCCAACGGCGGCAAGACCGTCGGCGACATCGACAACGGCGACTGGATCTCCTTCAAGCCGTACAACCTGACCGGGTCGAAGACGCTCACCGCCCGGATCTCCTCCGGCGGCGCCGGCGGCTTCCTGGAGGTGAGGACCGGCTCCGCGACCGGCAACCTGCTCGGCTCCGCGCCGATCCCGGTCACCGGCGGCTGGGAGACCTTCCAGGACATCGACGTACCGCTGCGCTCCGTACCGAAGAAGACCACCGAACTCTTCCTGGTCTTCAAGGGCGGCTCGGGCGCGCTCTACGACGTGGACGACTTCCAGCTCTCCGACGCGGTGCCCGGCAAGACCGAGAAGCGCGTCCTGGTCTTCTCCAGGACCGCCGGATTCCGCCACGACTCGATCCCCGCGGGCGTCACCGCCCTCAAGGAGCTGGGAAAGACCACCGGGATCACCGTGGACGCCACCGAGGAGGCCGGTCAGTTCACCACCAACAACCTGGCCCGCTACGACGCGGTGGTCTTCCTCTCCACCACCGGTGATGTGCTCAACGCCGACCAGCAGAAGGCGTTCGAGAACTATGTCGCCACCGGCGGCGGCTACATGGGCGTGCACGCCGCGGCGGACACCGAGTACGACTGGAAGTTCTACGGCGGCCTCGTCGGCGCCTACTTCGACTCGCACCCGGCGATCCAGCCCGCCACCGTACGCGTCGAGGACCACGACCACCCGGCCACCGCGCACCTGGACGACGAGTGGCAGCGCACCGACGAGTGGTACAACTACCGCACCAACCCGCGCGATCAGGCCCGGGTCCTCGCCACCCTGGACGAGACCACCTACCAGGGCGGCACGATGAAGGGCGACCACCCGATCGCCTGGTGCCAGACCTACGAGGGCGGCCGGTCCTTCTACACCGGGGGCGGCCACACCAAGGAGTCGTACGCCGACGCGCCCTTCCGTGACCACCTGCTCGGCGGACTGCGGTACGCGGCCGGCCAGGTCAAGGCCGACTGCAAGCCGAAGACCGGCTACCGCTCCCTCTTCAACGGCAAGACCCTCGAAGGGTGGAAGCAGGCGGGCCCCGGGAAGTTCGACGTGGTCGACGGCGAACTGCGCTCGCAGGGCGGCATGGGGCTCCTCTGGTACCAGGCCAAGGAGCTGGGCTCGTACTCCCTGAAGCTGGACTGGAAGATGGCCGGGGACGACAACTCCGGTGTCTTCGTGGGCTTCCCGGCCTCCGAGGACCCCTGGTCGGCGGTGAACAACGGGTACGAGGTGCAGATCGACGCCACCGACACCCCGGACCGCACCACCGGCTCGGTGTACGGCTTCAAGTCCGCCGACATCAAGGCCAGGGACCGGGTGCTGCGCCCGCCGGGCCAGTGGAACAGCTACGAGATCAAGGTCCAGGGTGAGCGGCTCCAGATCTTCCTCAACGGAGTGAAGATCAACGACTTCACCAACAAGGACCCGGCACGCAGCCTGAAGAACGGTTACATAGGGCTCCAGAACCACGGGCCCGACGACCAGGTGTCGTTCCGCGACATCCAGCTCAAGGAACTGCCCTCCTCCTGACGGGCGGGGCCGCCGGCCGGCGGCGGGCGGGGAGGCGCCGTACCCCCCAGTCTCTTATAAACAACAGACGCTGCCGACGAGATTTTTGGTGTTTATCGCGGTGGTGGCGGGATCAATA
>NZ_JBHZDA010000079.1:0-1829 GCF_042755665.1 Streptomyces sp. NPDC059142 | reverse complement strand
AGATCTCTCGAGCGCCCCTGCGGGGGGGCGCGGCGGGCGGGGGGGGGGCGGGGAGGCGCCGTACCCCCCGCCCGCCGTCCCTCATCGCCTCACCCCTCGCTCCACCGCACAGCACGACCGCAGGCCGCAGACCGCACCACCAGGCACCACCGCTCCATCGCACCACTCCCACCGCGCAGCCATCCCACCGCGCACCACCACCCCATCGCACCACCGCAAGGAGGCGGCCCGTGACCACCACCGGTACGGAATCGACAGCAGCGGGAACGGCCGGGGCCGCCGTACGAACGGGAGTGTGGTTCGTCGGTGCGCGCGGCTCCGTCGCCACCACGGCCGTCGCGGGCTGCGCGGCCGTCACCGCCGGACTCCACCCCCCGACGGGCATGGTCACCGAGACCGCGCCCTTCGCCGGAGCCGGGCTGCCCGCCCTCAACTCGCTCGTCTTCGGCGGACACGACACCGCGAGCTGCCCGCTCCCCAAACGCGCCGAGGCGCTCACCACCGCCGGGGTCCTGCCGCACGGCCTGCCCGCGGCGATCCACGCCGAACTCACCGCCGCCGACCGGGAGATACGGCCCGGCGGACCGCAGCCCGGCGACACCAGGAGCGACCACGAGATCATCGACGGCTTCGCCGCCGACCTCACCGACTTCGCGCGCCGCACCGGCGTCACCCGCACCGTCGTCGTCAACGTCTCCTCCACCGAGGCAGAACCCGACCCGAACGACCCTCGTCTGCCCGCGAGCGCGCTCTACGCGGCGGCGGCGGTACGGACCGGCTGCCCGTACGTCAACTTCACTCCCTCGACCGGGCTGCGCACCGCGGCCCTCACCGCCGCCGCGGCGGCCCGTGGACTTCCCCACGCGGGTCGCGACGGCAAGACAGGCCAGACGCTGCTCCGTTCCGTACTCGCACCCATGTTCGTCCAGCGGGCCCTGACCGTCCGGGCGTGGTCCGGTACGAACTTGCTGGGCGGCGGGGACGGAGCGGCGCTGGCCGACCCGGCCGCGGCGGCGGCCAAGAACGCGGGCAAGGAGCGTGTCCTCGCCGACACCCTGGGCACCGCCCCCGAGGGCGAGGTCCACATCGACGACGTGCCGGCGCTCGGCGACTGGAAGACCGCCTGGGACCACATCGCCTTCGACGGCTTCCTCGGCTCGCGCATGGTCCTCCAGACCATCTGGCAGGGATGCGACTCGGCGCTCGCCGCCCCCCTCGTCCTGGACCTCGCCCGGCTGCTGGCCCGCGCCCACGAGGCCGGACTGAGCGGCCCGCTGCCCGAACTCGGTTTCTACTTCAAGGACCCGGACGGCGGCCCCGCCGCCCTCGCCGAACAGTTCGAGGAACTGCTCGCCTTCGCACGACGGCTGGGGGAGTCCGGATGAGCGCTCGCACCGGGGGCCCGGACACCGGCAGGCTCGGTGCCTGGGCCGAACTGCTGCGCGTCTCCGCCGTGTTCACCGTCGTCGGCGACGGGCTCGCGGGCGCGGCCTCACTCGGCGTACGACCGGGGCGCGCCACCGCCCTCGCCGTGGGCGCCTCGCTCTGCCTGTACGAGGCGGGCATGGCGCTCAACGACTGGGCCGACCGCGAGGAGGACGCCGTCGACCGCCCGCACCGCCCGATCCCGTCGGGCCGGATCTCCCCGCCCGCGGCCCTCGCGGCGGCCGGCGGCCTCACCGCCGCGGGCCTGGCGCTCGCCGCCCGCGCGGGCCGCCCCTCGCTGGCGGTGGGCACGGCGCTGGCGGCCACGGTCTGGGCGTACGACCTGCGCCTCAAACACACCCCGGCCGGCCCGGTGGCGATGGGCGCGGCCCGCTCCCTGGACC
>NZ_JBHZDA010000078.1:23100-33941 GCF_042755665.1 Streptomyces sp. NPDC059142 | reverse complement strand
TACACATCAAATATCCTCGGCAGCTTATGATTTGAATAAGACACAGACAACAACGCGCGCAAAATCGTAGACACGCCGGGCCGGACCCGCCCCGCCGTCGACGAGGGCAACATCGCCATCGTCGCCGGCTTCCAGGGGGTGTCCCAGGACAAGAAGGACATCACGACCCTGGGGCGGGGCGGCTCGGACACCACGGCCGTCGCGCTCGCCGCGGCGCTCGACGCCGAGGTGTGCGAGATCTACACCGACGTGGACGGTGTCTTCACCGCCGACCCCCGGGTCGTCTCGAAGGCCCGGAAGATCGACTGGATCTCCTTCGAGGACATGCTGGAGCTGGCCAGCTCCGGCTCCAAGGTGCTGCTGCACCGCTGCGTCGAGTACGCGCGCCGATACAACATCCCGATCCATGTCCGCTCCTCCTTCTCGGGGCTTCAGGGCACATGGGTCAGCAACGAACCGCAAGGGGACCGCAAGGTGGAGCAGGCCATCATCTCCGGTGTCGCCCATGACACCTCCGAGGCGAAGATCACGGTCGTGGGCGTCCCCGACAAGCCCGGCGAGGCCGCGACGATCTTCCGGGTCATCGCGGACAACGAGATCAACCTCGACATGGTGGTGCAGAACGTCTCCGCCGCGTCGACCGGTCTGACCGACATCTCGTTCACGCTGCCCAAGACCGAGGGCCGCAAGGCCATCGACGCGCTGGAGAAGACGAAGGAGAAGATCGGCTTCGACTCGCTGCGCTACGACGACCAGATCGGCAAGGTCTCCCTCGTCGGCGCCGGGATGAAGACCAACCCGGGCGTCACCGCGGGGTTCTTCGAAGCCCTCTCCAACGTGGGCGTCAACATCGAGCTGATCTCGACATCCGAGATCAGGATCTCGGTGGTCATGCGGGAGGAGTCGGTCGTCGAGGCCGTACGCGCCGTGCACACCGCCTTCGGGCTCGACAGCGACTCCGACGAGGCGGTCGTCTACGGCGGCACCGGGCGATGACCCGGTCCGGCGGCCGGACGGCGGACGCCGCGTCCCGGGCCCACGGTGTCACGTCCCGGGCCCACGGCGCCCTGTCCGGGGGCGCCGTGCGCGCCGTGCCGTGGAGCGCCGCGCGATGAACGGGCGTCCGACGCTCGCGGTCGTGGGTGCGACCGGGGCCGTCGGCGCCGTCATGCTCCAGATCCTGACGCAGCACGCCGACGTCTGGGGCGACATCCGGCTGCTCGCCTCCCCTCGTACGAACGGGCGCAAGCTGTCCGTACGGGGCGAGGCGACCGAGGTCGTCCCGCTCTCCGAGGAGGCGCTGGACGGCGTCGACGTCGCGGTGTTCCTCGTACCGGACGAGGTGTCCGCCATCTGGGCACCCGTCGCCGCGGCACGGGGCGCCGTCGTCGTGGACCACTCCGCGGCCTTCCGGATGGACCCGGACGTCCCCCTGGTCGTGCCCGAGGTGAACCCCCATGGCGTACGGGCCAGACCGCGCTCCATCGTCGCCGGGCCCGGCTGCGCCACGCTCACGATGATCGTCGCCGTGGGCGCGCTGCACGCCGAGTTCGGCCTGCGCGAGCTGGTCGTCTCCTCGTACCAGGCGGTCAGCGCCACCGGCCGGGGCGGTGTGGACGCCCTGCGCGACCAGCTCTCCCTCGTCGCCGGTACGGAGCTGGGCACGCACCCCGGCGACGTACGGCGCGCGGTCGGCGACGCCACCGGCCCGTTCCCCGCGCCGCTCGCCCTCAACGTCGTGCCGTGGGCCGGCTCCCCCGACCCCACCGACGACGGGTGGTCCACGGAGGAGGCCGCGATCCGGGACGAGACCCGCAAGATCCTGGACCTGCCCGCGCTGCGGGTCTCGGCGACCTGCGTCCACGTCCCCGTGATCACCGGTCACTCCCTCTCCGTGCACGCCCGCTTCGAGCAGGAGGTCACCGTCGACCGGGCGCACGAGATCCTGGCGACCTCCCCCGGCGTGGTGCTCTTCGACAACCCGGGGGCGGGCGACTTCCCTACGCCCGCCGACGTGGTGGGGACGGACCCGACCTGGGTGGGACGCGTACGGCGCTCGCTGGACGACCCCAGGGCGCTGGAGCTGTTCGTCTGCGGCGACAACCTGCGCAAGGGCGCCGCCCTGAACACCGCGCAGATCGCCGAGGCCGTCGCCGCCGAGCTGGCGAAGCAGCGGCGGTAGCCGCCCGGTTGCCGGTCGGCGAACGCCTGGTAGTCGGCGCAAATCAGTACGCCGTGACGGCTCAAAAGTTTGTAGGATCTGTGAACGCCCCATGGGCAGGCTGACCGGCTATGCCTTGTGAACTGGGGTGTTGCCATGTCGGACGCTTCTCGTCCCACCTTTCTGTGAGTTTCCGCGCGAGCGCCGCGCGAGAACCGCAACCGCCGGATGGCTGGGAAGCGTCTCTGTGGTCGCCCCCCGTGTGGTGCCGCGGAACTGGGGCATAGGGGGAGATCGGGTACGCATGAGGGTATTCAGTGCAGCGTCAGATGGGGCGGCGTGCGCGTACAACCCTGACGGGGGGAAGCGTGTCCAACAGGCGTGGCAGCAGAGGTTCTCGACATCACAGCGGTTGTCCCGGTGCGCGGCGCGGCAGTGCGTCCGCTCCGGCGGCCCCGTATGCCCGGTGGCATGCCGGTGATCGCCCCCATGCCGGCGGCGCGGCCGGCCCGTATCCCGTCCCAGCGCGAGGGCGCTGAGGAGGCGATGGCGGCGGGAACCACCGTCGACCACCTCACCGAGACCTACCGCGCCCACTACCGGTCGCTGCTCGGTCTCGCCGCCCTGCTGCTGGACGACACGGCCTCCTGCGAGGACGTGGTCCAGGAGGCGTTCATCCGGGTGCACTCCGCGCGCAACCGGGTCCGCGAGCCGGAGAAGACGCTCGCGTATCTGCGGCAGACGGTGGTGAACCTCTCCCGCTCCGCACTGCGCCGCCGCATCCTCGGGCTGAAGCTCCTCTCGAAGCCGATGCCCGACATGGCGAGCGCCGAGGAGGGGGCGTACGACCTGCTGGAGCGGGACGCGCTGATCAAGGCGATGCGCGGGTTGCAGCGCAGACAGCGTGAAGTGCTCTCCCTGCGCTACTTCGCGGACATGACCGAGGCACAGGTGGCCGAGACGCTGGGGATATCCCTGGGCTCGGTGAAGGCGTACGGCTCACGCGGGATCGCGGCGCTGCGGGTCGCCATGGAGGCGACGGCATGAGCGCGGGGCGCAAGGACGGGCGGGAAGTGCCGGACGTGCCGTCGAACGACCTGACTGGGAACGGAACTGTGAACAACGGGCCGGAGAACGAGCTGAGCGGCCGCGCCGACGGAGAGGCGGCCGAGGTCACCGAGGCGGCCGAGCAGGCCGAGGAGCCTGACGAGCCCGACTCCCCGCGCGACGCCGCGGGTGGCGTGGCCGCCGATACGGGTGACGCCGCCGACACGGGCGCGGCGGAGGACGTACGGGACCGGCGGGACGCCCCGGACCGGGGCGCGGACGCCGATGCCGATGCCGACGTGACGACGGCTCCGACCGCCCTGACCGCCCTGCGCGGTGCGGGCGCGTCCGGCGCCGGTCTGCCGGCGGATCCGTCCGCTGACCTGCCCGCGGACCCGAGTACGGACCTCTCCACCGATCTGGGCGGCGCCCTGGACGGCGACGAGTTGGCGCTGCGCCGGCTCCTGCACGGAGCGGTGGGGGACCTCAGGCCCTCCGACGGGGCGCTGGACCATCTGCGCAAGGCGGTCCCCACCCGGCGGGCCAGGAAGCGGCAGGCCGTCGTGGGGATGGCCGCCGCCGCGCTGCTCTTCGGTACGGCCGTGCCCGCCTTCGTGCACGTCACCAACGCCAGCACCGCCTCCGACGACCACCCGGTCGCCGCCGGGCACGGCGAGAAGTCGCCGGACGGCGCGGACACCGACCCGGCCGACGGCGACCGGAAGAAGAACCCGGACGGCCCCTCGGACAAGGTCTCCGCCGACGAGGACGAGCCTGACAAGCAGGAGAAGCCCGATCCGGACGCGTCGGACGCGACCGGCGGCGGCAAGGGCGGTACGGCCGAGGGCTCCGGCGGCTCCAGCAGCGTCAGCTCTTCGCAGACCTGTACCGCGGGCCAGCTCCGGCAGGCCACCGCCGAGGTGGGCGCCGCCGACGCCACGGGCAAGGTGTACGGCACGTTCCGCCTCACCAACGTCTCCGCCTCCGGGTGTACCGTCAGCGGCCGCGGCTCGGTCGGCTTCGGCGCCATCGGCGCGGCCGACAGCTCCAGGATCGGCACGTCGCCGCACTTCGCGGGCGACGCGGCGGCCGGGCTGCCGGACCCCTCCCTGGAGTCGTCGTCACTGACGCTGCCGCCGAACGGCACGTACCAGGTGAAGTTCGCCTGGGTGCCCTCGGACACCTGCCCCACCTCGGGCGACCCCTCGCCCGACCCCTCGCCCACCGGCGACGGCTCGGCGGGCACGACCGGCGGCACGACGGCCGGCACCGGCGAGACCGGACCGGGCGAGAGCAGTACCGGTTCGGAGACCCAGCTCCTCAACGACGGGACCACGGAGGACGGCAGCGTCTCCCTCTCCTACACCGCGGCGGCGGGCACGACCGTCCAGGCGACGATCCCCAACGCCTGTGCGGGGACGGTCTACTGGACCGGTCTCCTCAGCGGCTTCTAGGGTCTTCCGACCGGGGCAGGCCGGGGCCGCCCCGGGGTAGGCCGGGTCCGTCCGGAGTCGTCCCGAGCCGTCCGGGTCAGGCCGCGGTGCCCAGCCCCAGCGCCTCGTCCCGGGCGGTCTCCACCTCGCGGCGGGCCAGCCGGAACCACATGAAGACCACGAACCCGGCGAACACGAACCACTCGCCGGTGTACCCGAGGTTCTGGAACGCCTTCAGGTCGAGCCCGGTGTTCTGCGGCGCGGCGGCGGGCACGGGCAGCAGCCCGTCCGACGCCTGGCCCACGGTGACCCAGGCGTCGTACACCTCGTAGGGCACGAGGTTGACCAGCGAGGCCGCGCTGATCATGCCGAGCTGCCCCGGCGGCAGTCCGCCCTGGCGCACCCCGTCGGAGCCGACCGCCTCGGACGCCTGGAGCGAACCGGTCACGGTCACCTCGCCCGACGGGGGCGCGGGCGTCTTCCCGCCACCGGGCAGCCAGCCACGGACCACGGGCAGCGCCTTGCCGTCGTCGGTGCGGAGCATGGTCAGGACGTACGAACCGGTCCTGCCGTCCAGCTTCCGGTCCGGCACCACGAACTGGTCCGCGTACCGTCCGGTCGCCGTGACATGACGCCCCGAGGTCTCCTGGTCGACCGGGAGCAGGGACGTCACCGCCACGGCCGGCCGCTGCGCCGGATCGGGCCTGGCCTCGGCCGCCCGGTGCGTGTCCACCCGGTCCTCGAACCGCCCGAGCTGCCACATTCCCATGAAGATACAAAAGGGGATCGCCAGTACGACGAAGACGTTGATCCCCCACCATCGCGGAGTCACCAGGAACCGGTACACCCCTCCACGGTACGGAACACCGCCCCGGCGCCGGGGCCCGGGGCCCGCTTACCCCGGCCCCGCCGCCCCCTGCGGCCCCTCCGTCCGCGCGCCCGTCAGGACTGTGCGAGACCCAGGTGCCTCCTCGCGAAGTCCAGCTCCAGCCGCACCTGCTTGATCCGCTCCTCCACCACCAGCGAGCCGTGCCCCGCGTCGTACCGGTACACCTCGTGGACCGCGTCGCGCGCCGCCAGCCGGTCCACGTAGTTCTCCACCTGACGGATCGGGCAGCGCGGATCGTTCACCCCCGCCGAGATGTAGACCGGGGCCAGGACCGCGTCGACGTACGTCAGCGGGGACGACGCCTCGAACCGCTCGGGCACCTCCTCCGGCGTACCGCCCAGCAGGGTGCGGTCCATCGCCTTCAGGGCCTCCATCTCGTCGTGATACGCCGTCACGTAGTCCGCGACCGGTACGGCGGCGAGGCCCACGGCCCACACGTCCGGCTGGGTGCCGAGGCCGAGCAGGGTCAGATAGCCGCCCCACGAGCCGCCCGCCAGGACCAGCCGCGCCGGGTCGGCCAGCCCCGAGGCGACCGCCCACTCACGGACCGCGGCGATGTCCTCCAGCTCGATCAGCCCGACCCGGTGCTTGAGCGCGTCCGTCCACTCCCGTCCGTACCCCGTCGAACCCCGGTAGTTGACCCGGACGACCGCGAAGCCGTGGTCGACCCAGGCGGCGGGGCCCGCGGCGAACGCGTCGCTGTCGTGCCACGTCGGGCCGCCGTGGATCTCGAAGACCGTCGGGAAGGGGCCCTCGCCCGGCGGGCGCTGCACCAGCGCGTGGACCCGGCCGCCCGGCCCCTCGACCCACGCGTCCTCCACCGGCACCGAGGCGGGGGCCGTCATACCGGGCGGGTCGAGCACCACCCCGCCCGACGTGGAGCGCACCTCCGGCGGCCTGGCCGCGGACGACCAGAGGTACTCCACGCTGCCGTCCGGCCGCGCCGTCGCCCCCGAGACCGTGCCGGGCGGGGTCTCCACCTGGATCAGCGCGCTCCTGGCGAAGTCGTAACGCCACAGCTCGTCGCGCGCCTCGAAGCTGTGCGCGATGAGCAGCCCCGAGCCGTCCGGATACCACTCGGCGTGGACGTCGCCGGGCAGTTCGATCGCGAGATCCGTCTCCTCGCCCGTCAGCGGATCCCAGACGATCGGCTCCCAGCGGCTCCGCCGCTGATGGGCGATGAGCAGCCGGCTGTCCCCGGCCACCGGCGCGAAGCCCAGCACGTCGAGGCCCAGCTCCAGCGTGCCGCCCTCGGTGTCGTCCAGCTCGGCCACCACCGAGCCGTCCAGCCGCAGCACGCGCACCGCCGAGTGCATCGCGTCGCCGTGCTCGGTGTGCTCGATCGCGAGCAGCGTGCCGTCGTGCGACAGGTCCCCGACACCGGCCGACTCGCGGTGGCGGTAGATCTCGACCGGCTCCCCGCCCGGCCGTACGACATGGACCGTCGAGCCGTCCTCGTCGGTCGACCGCCCGACGACCGCCGTCCCGTCCCGTCCCAGCGCCAGACCCGCGGGGTAGGAGGGGTCGAGCCCCGGCGCCGCCGGCTCGTCAGGGCCCGGCCCGCTCCCGGTCCCGCCGGAGAACGGCTGGCGCATCCACACCCCGAACTCGTCCCCGTCCGTGTCCGAGAACCACCAGATCCACTCGCCGTCGAGCGAGAGCACGCCGTCCGTCGTCCCGTTCGGCCGGTCCGTCACCTGACGCCGCGCGCCGGTCGCGCGATCCCACGCGTACAGCTCGTACGTCCCTGTCGCGTTGGACACGAACAGCGCCCGCTCCGGCGCGTCCTCCGCCCAGTCGGGCAGGGAGACCCGAGGGGCCCGGAAGCGCCGCTCCCACTCCGGCATGGAGTCCCGCGTCGAGTCCGGCTTCGAACCGTTGATCTCAGTCATGACCCCATTCTGCGCCGGGCCGCCGACATCGCGTCGAGATCCCCCTCGGCCTGTGGACAACTTCTGGACGGGCGGCCTGCGGGAGCGGCCCGGGGAGAGGCCGGGGAGCGGCTGAGGAAGCGGCACGGGAGAGCAGGCCGGGAGGGGCGTATGGGAAGCGTTATGAGGGGAGCCGTGGGGTGTGAGGGGCCGGTGTGACGGGCATCTCCTCAGCGTGAGGTGCTCTTGTCCCGGAGTACCCCGGCGGGCACGCCCGCGGACGGGCGGATCGAGCCCTCCCACGTGCCCGCGGTGAAGAAGGGGGACGGACGGACGATGGCTGTTTCACCCGCGCTCCGCGCGGAGCGCACCCGGATCCACGACGAACTCCTCGCCGAACACACCCTCATGCGCCGGGGCGCGGCCCTGGTCACCGCGTCGTTCTCGGCGCTCGCCGACGGCCGGTCCGTCGATGTGCGGACGCTGGTCGGCACGGCACGCTGGCTGATCGAGTTCGTCCGCGGGCAGCGCGCGAGCGAGTCCGATCTGCTCTGGCCGGTGCTCCGCGGGCTCTTCCCCGGGCCCGTCGCCGAGCTGGAGACCCTGGCCGGCGAGCGCGAGGCGCTCGACGCCGAACTGCACACCCTCGCCCGCGCGGTCGACTCGATCGCCGCCCGCGAGGTGACCGGCGGGCGCGGTGAGGTCCTGGTGGTCGTCGGCGAGGCCGCGATGACGGGGCTGCCCTCCGCGATCCGCGTCCAGTCGATCCTGAACAGGAACCTCGACGAGGAGGAGCCGCTCCTGCTGGAGCTGTTCCCGCGCGTGCCCGACCGGGAGGTCCCCCGGCTGCGGACCGCGATCGTCCGCGGCGGCCCGCGCACCGGGCCGCATCTCGTCTTCGGCCTGCTGGAGGACCCCGACCGGGTCCCGGGGCACACGGCGCTGCTGGGTAATTTCCCGCCGTCGGTGCGCTGGCTGCGCCGGGTGTTCCTGGCCCGGTACCGCGCCACCAAGCGGGCGCTCGGGGTGCCTCTGTGACGACCTGCACAGACGGGGCCACTCACGTCCTGACCTGAGTACGTGCGAGGGTGGCCCTGGCCTTGTTGCGTGTGCGGTTGATGCGGGATACTTCTACAGCGCTGTAGAAGCGCGACGACACGGCGGCAGGACGGCCGCGGACGTTCCCGGGAGAGAGCAGACCTGATGTTCGGCTTGAGCGAACTGGCCGTGATCCTCATCGTCATCGCCGTGGTGGTCGGGGTGAAGAAACTTCCCGAGCTGACCCGGTCCGCGGGCAAGGCCGCCCGCATCCTCAAGAGCGAGAAGAAGGCGTTCCAGGAGGAGGGCAAGGCGGACAGCGCCGCCGCCGGCGCCCAGCGGGACGAGTCCCCGGGCGGCGCCCAGGACGGCCCGCAGGGCGGGCGCCGTATCGTCACCGGCACCATCGTGGAGCCGAACGAACCCCCGAAGCACCCCTGACGGCCGGTCGCGGCTGCCCCGTGGGCCTCGGTGGCCCGTACGGGAGCCTCCTGCCGCCTGAGACCCCTCCGCAGGGACAGCCCCTAGACTGAGCCGTTGGTTCGGGCAGGGGATTCGGACTTCGGACGGGGGCTCGGGCACGGATACGCGGGTGGACGGCCCGCGTGGGACAGGAGAGCGATCGTGACGGCAGGTGGCGACGGCTTCGGGGATCCCTCCGCCGAGGTGCTGGCGGACGCCGCCGCCGCGTTCGGGCTGCTGGCGTCCTCCGCGCGGCTGCACATCGTCTGGGTGCTCGCGCAGGGCGAGAGCGATGTGACGGGGCTCGCGGAGCGGGTCGGCGGCGCGCTGCCCGCCGTGAGCCAGCACCTCACCAAGCTGAAGCTGGCCGGTCTCGTACGGTCGCGCAGGGAGGGCCGGCGGCAGGTCTACTTCGTCGACGACCCCGATGTCGTGACCGTCGTACGGCTGATGGTCGGCCAGCTCACCGACCGCGCGGCGCTCGCGACGGGGCCGCGGCGTATCAGCGACGTCGGCGCCTGAGACCGCCATGTCCGAGTCGGTGGTGCCGGGGCCCGCGGCCTGGGGCGCCCCGACGGACCCCGGCGCGGAGACGGACCCGCGGGGACCGGGGCCCCCGCCCACCGCCCTCCAGGTGCTGCGCCGCCTCGACAGCGGGCCGCGCGGACTGACCGACACGGAGGCCGAGGAGCGCCTGGTCAGGTACGGCGAGAACGCCGTCCCCGAGTGGACCACACCCTCCTGGCCACGCCTTTTCGTACGGAGCCTGCGGGATCCCTTCACGGCCGTACTGCTCTGTCTCGGGCTGGTGTCCGCGACCGTCTCCGCCTGGGGCACCGCGTGCGTGATCCTCTCCCTCGTCGCCGTGAGCTGTCTGCTGCGCTCCTCGGGGGAGCACCGCGCCGACCGGTCCATGGCCGCCCTGCGCGACCTGGTGGCCACGACCGCCACCGTGCTGCGGCGCACCGGCGGCGACGTCGGGAGCGGGCCGCCGCGCCCCCGCGAGATCCCCGTCGACCAGCTCGTGCCCGGCGATGTGATCCGTCTCGGCCCCGGGGACCTGGTGCCCGCCGATGTACGGCTGCTGCGCGCGAGCGGCCTGACCGTCCATCAGGCGCCCCTGACCGGGGAGTCGGCCCCCGTCGCCAAGTACGCGGTGGACGCGCCCCGCGAGGGGCCGGCCGGCGCGGGCGGGCACCTCGGGGTCTTCGGGCAGCCGCACCTCTGCTTCCAGGGCAGCAGCGTGGCCTCCGGGAGCGGTACCGCGGTCGTCGTCGCGACCGGTACCCGTACCCGGTGGGGCGCGGCGCGCAGCCGCCCGGGACGGCGCCCCGCCAGCGCCTTCGACCGCTCGGTGCACGGGATCTCCTGGGTCCTGATCCGGTTCATGCTGCTGACGCCGCCGCTGGTCCTGATGGCCAACGCGGCGCTGCGCGGCCGGGGGCTGGAGACGCTGCCGTTCGCCGTCGCGGTGGCGGTCGGGCTGACGCCGGAGATGCTGCCGGTCATCGTCACCACGGCGCTCGCCCGGGGCGCGTCGCTCCTCGCGCGCGGGCACAGCGTCATCGTCAAGCGGCTGCCCGCGCTCCACGATCTGGGCGCCGTCGACATGCTGTTCCTGGACAAGACGGGCACCCTCACCCAGGACCGCCCGGTCCTGGACCGGGCGACGGACGCGTACGGCGACCCCGACCCGGAGGTACTGCACTGGGCCGCCGTCAACGCCTGGTGGACGTTGCAACTGGCCGATCTGCCCGCCCCCGACGCGCTCGACGAGGCGATTCTCGACGCCGCCGACGCCGCCGACGCCGCGGATGCTGCGGATGCCTCCTCTGCCGACGCCGACGCCGACGCCGACGCCGACGCCGCCCCCCCCGGGGACCGCGGCGGGGGGGGCGGCGGGGGCCCGGGGCGCGGCCCCCCGCGCGGGGGATCCCCAG